>NZ_JBFUMH010000018.1:0-55009 GCF_054049475.1 Microvirga sp. P5_D2
CCGAGCGACTGGCTGAGCTGTTGATCGAGATCAGCCGGGGCAATGCGGCGGCCCAGCGCCGCCTGCGATTGGAACTGGCCGGAGCCGCCAGYCCTGCCGACATGGCACAGGAGATCCGCAAGCGCCTGACCGCCATTGCCCGATCTCGCTCCTTTGTCGATTGGCACCAGCGCAAAGCCCTTGTTGCGGATCTGGAGACCCAGAGACAGGCCATCAGTCAGGTCGCCAGAGTCGATGCCGCGGAAGCACTCGACCTTCTCTGGCGCTTTATGGCGCTGGCTCATCCTATCTTCAATCGCTGTGACGACAGCAGCGGAAGCGTGATCGCCGTCTTTCAGGCCGCTTGCCGTGATCTTGGTGCCATTGGCAACTCAGCGAATGTCGCTCCCACCGTGCTGGCCGAGCAGGCTTACCGTGCTTTGATCGAGAACGAGTATGGTCAGTATGACGGCCTGATCGCGGTTCTGGCCCCGGCACTCGGCGCGACAGGCCTCGACCACCTCAAGCAACTCGTCCTCAAGTTGTCACAGGAGCCGTGGCAGAAGCCTCGTGCGAAAGACCGGAAGGTCGTCGGCTGGGGGATGGGTGGCCCCTTGTACGCCGATGACTTGGCTGAACACCATCGCAGCAACGTTGTTCGCATGGCGCTGGCAGCAATTGCGGATGCGCAGGGCGATGTGGACGCCTTTATCGCCCTGCAAAGTGAGAAGGCTCGAGGCGTTCCAAGTGTTGCTGTGGAGATTGCGCAACGGCTGTTGGCTGCAGGCCGCACGGAGGACGCTTGGGCTGCCATCAACGCTGTCGATCAGGACCGCCCTGGCTGGATCACCGGCGAATGGGAGCAGACCCGAATTGAGGTTCTTGAGGCTCTTGGACGAGCCGATGAGGCGCAGACGTTTCGCTGGGCCTGCTTTAAGCGCTCGCTCAACCCGGAGCACTTGCGCTTCTATCTCAAGCGCCTGCCCGACTTTGAGGATCTTGAGGCTGAGGAGCGGGCCATCTCCCATGCGCGGAGTCATCCGAGCCTGCACCATGCCTTGGGCTTTCTGGTGACCTGGCCGGCGCTGGACCAAGCCGTGCACCTGGTCCTCACCCGTGCAGATGAACTCAATGGCGATTTCTACGAGATCTTGGCGCCGGCCGCGGCTGCGTTGGAGGCGAAACATCCCCTTGCGGCCACCGTTCTCCGTCGGGCCTTGATCGACTTCGCGTTGGAGCGGAACCGGACCAAGCGATATCAACATGCCGCTCGCCACCTCGAGGAGTGCGAAAACCTTGCTGACCGGATCGAGGACTTCGGCAGGTTTGAAGCCCATGATGCCTACGTGAGGCGCCTTAGGGCTCAACATGGCCGCAAAAGCTCGTTCTGGAGCTTGGTCCTGTGAGAACGGCACAGCTAGCTCTGCGGCGCCGCCGTACTCGGCTAAAGGCGTGCGAGAAGGATGTGAGTTCACTGCATAAGGCCGCCATATAGGGGCGATGCTTGACCCAGAAAGCTAGCTTTGCTCAGGTCTTCAACGAAGTTTGCGAGAAGAATAGCCTATGAGCCCATCGTCACAATGGACCTTCTTCATCGCCCGCCCTGGACGAGATCGGCAGCACGTCATTCGGGATCCCCAAGGGGAACCCCGGATGATCTTTGGCGAAGACGATGGCACGAGGATCAACGATCGCCTCGCCAGGTACCTTGTCGAGAGCCTGAATGCGGGTCTCGATCCAGAAGACCCGAATCCGGACGAGGGCTGGTTCCTGGACAGCGCGGGAGACGGTAACGAGCAGGATGCAGCCATTCTCATTTGCGACCCTGATTTCGAGATCCGGCTCGAGATCCTCGACACAGAAAGCCCTGAAGAGGATCAGGCGCTGGGCCGAAGGGTTGTGGCTCTGATCAATACCTACTTCATCCTGACCGAAGGTTCGCATCAAAGCGCTTCCTCCGTCGGCTCTTCACCGGAAAAACAGCAAACCGGATCCAAACGTTGAACGATGGAGCAGATGGAAGCCCCTTGGCCAAGCAATTATGCCTTGGCATGGATCGCCGACTTCTTGTCAACATAAGCCTTCAACGAAATTCGGATTCCTGGGATGAGGTGAATCCGTCCGTCCTCCCCGTCTTCTGCCAGATGGGCAGCATAAGGATCTGTGGAGTCAGCGGTGAGACGACTGGTGTAGAAGGCTGATCCTGAGCCTGATCAACCGCGTGACCGAAAGGCATTCAAGACAACACGCTGTAGGATGCCCAACAATTTCATATGCTCGCTGATCTGACTGCGACTTATGTCCCCTGGGCGTGCTGCACCTTCTTGATGAGTTCCTCGAGCGCAGGACCAGGTCCCTCATCATGTTGAGTCAGATAAACAGCCGCTTTCCCCAAGCTGGTGAAGTCGGCCTGCTGAAAATCCTCTGGCGTGTACGAGGCCAAGATCTCGAGCGCCAGATCTTCCGCCAAGGCTCGGATCAGCTCGACTTCGGGGGTCATGCTGGATCTCGCATTCTGCTGCTGCAGCTTACCAGCGCCGTTCAATTCAGACCAGTCCTTGTCAGGTGACATCGGCTGGGCACATCGCTCGACCGAATTGGGCCAGGCGTCGACCACATTGTGCGAACCGCAGGCATTCAGAAGCTCGATCCCATCACTTCCTCAGTCGGTATGCGAAAGTCGACCAGAGTGCTGGGACCAAAAGTGAGTGTCAGCGCCACGTCGGCAGCATCGCGGCCGCGGGCGTGACTTGCCCGAACTTGTACGTCATCTTGCAGCCGACGCGGATCCGCATGGTTTCTCCTCAACCACGGAGCAGGGCGAGCTTTGGGCTCCTTCCAATCATGGTTGATCCTCGCCCGAATGGTGCCGGCAGACGCCCCGGGTGTGCTTCTCGATGGCCGCCAAGGCGGCATCAAGGGATGCGAAGGGGCCCGGCGCGATACCGGCCATGGTCTCCCGCGCATGGCCATCCGGGTGGATTGTGAAGTGCTGGGCGGATGCTTCGGTGATCCGACCCATGGCGCGGCCGAGCAGGTCCGTCAGGGTCCATGCTCTGCCGCCATCTGTTGGGGTCACGGTTATATCCAAGCATGCCTCCGGCTCGCGCACGGCCCAGGAAACTGGATGAGCTGTCAGTCTCACTACTAAGGCTTGCAACCAAGGCGTGTTCCCGTGCGCTCTCAGCGTCGCTGGTCTAGCGCGGATCGGCGACGCCCCGCCGCTTTCAGCGACGGAACAGCCCTGGCTCAGCTCAGCCTTGAACAGCGTCAGGCACTGCTGCTCGTTGCGCATGATTGGCGTCAGGTCCGGGGCCCGCCTATGCCCTCCTGATGAGGACGTGCGAACATCGAGATGATTGAAGGCAGAGCAATGACATGAGGGAGCCGTCCATAGGACCGACAGCAAGGGCCAGAAGACCACGCTGACTCTGAGGCTGCTTCTGCAAAATGAGGCTGAAGCCCTAGCTCTGTCGGCACCAAATAGCGCGGCCAATCCAAACAGTAAGCCGCCCCGTCAGGAGCGGCTTGAAGGGCCAGCACCGAGCTGACGCTATGACAGGCTCAATCAAGCCTTTTGCAGGTTAATTGCAGACTCCTTGCCGGTACGGCGGTCGGCTTCGACCTCGTAGGAGATCTTCTGGCCTTCAACCAAGCCGCGCATGCCAGCCCGCTCAAGGGCTGTGGCATGAACGAAGACGTCCTTGCCGCCATTGTCGGGCTGAATGAAGCCATAGCCCTTCGTCTCGTTGTACCACTTCACAGTCCCAGTCGCCATTGCATGTTCCTTAAGTCCCGTCAGGTGCGCTTTCGCAAGATCATCCTGCCGTGTCTGGCCAAGAGGTCAAGCGTTTGGCTGACTGCTGGATCGTGACGCAAATCATGCATCATGCGCCCAGCGTCAGGCCGCCGCGGCTTCGACTGCTCTGACGCCGACCGCGGTATGAAATCCTCCTGTGCCAGGACTCCGCCGCGGCACCGGTCAAAAATGTCTCGTCAAAATGTTTGTCATGCGAAATGTTATAATGACCAGCGTTGGCTTATCCGTAAGACCTTAATAACAGCTACGAGGCAACCTACTCCCCTGTCGTTCATCAGCCGAAATTAAGACCTCGCTCGACGGAACCCCGACAACGATTTCCGCTGCGAGGCACCGGAACTTACTTGCAAATCTGCAGTTTATGTCCTAAGGTATGCAAGATTGCAGGGATAGTCGCATGAGCGGAGCTCTACATGCTGTTGCCGAGAGGATGCCCGTCGACAGACAGCGACTGGCGCTTGAGGGCTTCTTCAGCATCATGGAGCACTGGGACATCGACAATACCGTCGCCCGCAGACTTCTTGGCTCGCCAGCCGAACGAACTTTTTATGAGTGGAAGAAGGGTAAGGCGGGCCGAATCCCTGAAGATACACTTCGCCGGATCGGCTACATCGCCGGCATCTGGAAAGCCCTTCAGATCGTGTATTCGCAGCCGGATCTTGCGGATAGCTGGGTCAAGCGGCCGAATGCCTTCTTCGGAGGCCAAGCCCCGCTCGAGCGCATGGCCGCTGGTGACGTAACCGATCTTGCCGCCGTCCGCACCTACATCGATGCTGCCCGTGCCCCCTGGTCTTGAGATCGCAGAGGCCAATGTCGATTGGGCTCAGGCGTGGCGCATCATCGCCTCGCGCTTTCCACCAATCCATCTGTTCGAGCGCGTTTCGCCCAATCCCGCAGTATGGGAGGCGCTGATCGAACTTGAGGAGATCACGAACCCTCGTGTGCGGGATCAAGTTGGCCAGATCAGCCTGGTACCATCGGAGCGGCGGATCAGTGGCATCAATGCCTCATGGGTGATGGCGTCCTTCACGCATGTGAACCCAAAAGGTTCGCGCTTCTCCGATGGCACGTATGGGGCATACTACGCAGCAGACAGCCTTCAGACGGCCATCGCCGAGACAGTGCATCACTTCGCAGCGTTTGCACGCGATGCCAATGATCCGCCACGGCGCGAAGACATGAGGGTGCTGGTAGGCACCATCTCAAGCAGCTTTCATGACATTGAAACCTTACGGCCTGAAGAACACCGTGCCGCGGTGATGGATCCAAGCTCCTATCGAGCAAGCCAAGCTCTTGCCCGCTCACTGCGCGAGCAGCACAGCAATGGTCTGCTTTATCGAAGCGTGCGACATCGGCAAGGCCACTGCGTGGTGGCTTTCTGGCCCAACGTCATTGGGATCCCACGTCAGGAGCGTCACCTTCAGTACGAATGGAATGGCCAATCCGTGACGCGCTACTTCGACTACAGCCGCAGTGAGTGGCTTCCATTGCCGACAGACGCCTAAGAAGCCCCCCTGCTCCACCCTCACCTGAGTGCCGTCACTGTGTCTGCAACGCATACCTGTTCTATGTGTGCAGCGTCGTCTGGCGCTCAGCCAAAATTTACATCCAGCGGTCCATCATTGACCATGCTGGCTCGCCTTGAGGCGAGACTCAATCCACTCCTGTGCCCTGGGCATCAGTGTGTCCCGGTCCGCCGCCAGCAAAATGCCGCACGCCGATCGAGACCATTGGTGACGCCCGTCCATCCGAGCACGGTTTGCTGGGGATGGATTACGCATCCGTGGATCTCGAGCATTGGGAGCCGAAGTCTCAGGGTCTACGCGACGATGATGCTGATCCGTCGCGGCGTTTCAGCGGGAAGCGCTGACCTAAGGCTCTTGAGACATTTCCTTCGAACCCGGTCGCTGGTCGCATCAAGATGGCTATAAGCGACCCAAACTCAGCGAAAATCATCCTTAAGTATTCGCTAAGTACAAGATGGGCAAGCAATTTTTTTGGCCATTGATATAAAAGACTTTTTCGATTTTGTTTCATCAGCCGCCCCATAATCAATAGTATATATAAGATCTAATTAAAGCATTCATCAACGATAGCCTCAAAGTACACTTCTGGAATCTGCTATCATGGGTATACGCGATGCGATTTTGCTCGCGGTGATGGAGACATCTACTCATGCCTTCCTGCGCAGATCAGAAGAACAACATCGGCTTTCGGTTGGCCAAACAGGCACCCATTTCAACATCCAAGCCTGACCCAGCCCATGGTTCAGTGCCACCGCTGCCCATCAGTGTTGCTGGGCACAAGCTGCGCGATGTGAACAATGACACGCGCTCGCGCGCCTATTGCGGCCCCACGGCAGTCGCTGCCATCACAGGCGAGCCTCTCTTGCATGTTCGCGACGTGTTCCGGACAGTGCGCTATGGCAGTGACTGGCCGTCTTGGGAGCGAGCCCCTGCCGTCAAAGGCACGAGCACGCACAACGTCCAGCAGGTCCTCCGGATCTTCGGCTATGAGAGCCGCTGGCACACGATCGAGGGCAACCCGACTCTGCGCGCATGGCTCGAGCGTCGCACCGGTGTGATGCGAACTCACCCCGGCATCGTGTCGGTGACAGGCCACTGGATTGCATTCAGCGGCTGGACGGTTTGCGACACGTTCAGCAACGGCGAAGTCATCGATGCCGAGGATGCCCGCTGCCGCCGCTCCCGCGTCAAAGGCGCCCTTCTGGTCTCCGGCCGCGTTCCCCCGCGCGTTGAGGTTCTTGATCTGCAAGCGGGACGGCTCGCGCAGAAGACCAAGGTGTCCAATCATCGGGCAGCATTCGCTCGCCTCGCCAAGCGGCTGAACGCCTCGGTCTCACGTGACGACATGTATCTGTGGGTCGAGATGCCGTCGGGCATCTGCCTTGCCATGCGTCATTGGGACTGGACGGAGAGCTACTCCAATCTCTCATCCTTTGCCGAGAACCAGGATCTGAGCCGCCTCGAGCGCGCCGATGACAGTGACACCTATTGGTTCCCAAGGTGATCCCCTCTTAGCCGGCTCGATTGCGTGAGCGCCAGCCGGCTTTCTCCCAAGCGTCACAATCAAGAACTCTTCAAGTGCCCCTGCGGGCACAGCACAAGGTTAGTCTCATGCCCATCCTCGCCAACAACGTCATCGTCAACGCCGGACCCGCCCTCGACATCCCGTGCATCCACCTTCAGGGCTTCTCTGCCGGTCATCACGCAAACGATCTGGAATTTGACTTCAAACGCCTCAGGCTCAACACGGGTGAAGCCACAGTCGAGGCCGCACGCGCTGTTGCCCATGCGGCAGCCGTCGGATGGTGGGATACCCTTCTGCTGAAACATTCGTCCCCATCCGGAACGATCCGGCCGGCCGAGGCTCCGGTCGAGCACGTCATCAGCGAGGATGCTCAGGAGAGAGCCTGCGCATTCGGAGTAGAATTGGCAAAGCTGCGGCTTGACGACGCCGTTGCGCGTCTCGGGCAGCTCTATACTCGGCTGCTCCCGAAGCAGCATCGTTCGAGCAACGGGATCTTCTATAATCCTGTTCCGCTTGTGCAGCATCTGGCGGACCAGGCCTCAGCGGCCGGGATGGACTAGCTCCGCGGCAAGGTCATCTCTCCGGCCTGCGGAGGCGGCCAGTTCCTCGTCGAGGATGCCAAGCGCATGATCGCTGCCATGAAGGATACCGATCCGGCAATCGTCATCGCCTCGGTCGGAGCCCGGTTGCGCGGATGGGACAGCGATCCGTTCGCATGCTGGCTGTCGCAGCTTGCGGTCGAGGCCTGCCTTCTCCCGCAGGTCATCGCATCGGGAAAACGCCTGGCATGCATCACGGAGTGCCGCAACAGCCTTCTGGACGACTGGTCGGACCATGAGGGTAGATATGACCTGGTCAATGAGAACCCGGCCTTCGGCAAGGTCAAGGACACCCCTGAGTTCAGGCGCCTCTTCGGCCGAAGCCTCCACGGACACCCGAATGTCTACGGGATGTTCATGGATTTGGGGGCTCACCTGGCAAAGCCGAACGGCGGGATCATCGCGGTCGTGACCCCCACCTCGTTTCTGGGAGGACAGTACTTCAAAGCGCTCCGGAGAACCCTGGCAGAGACGGCGGCGCCGGTCGCCATTGATCTCGTGGAAAGCCGCCGCGAGGTCTTCCCGGATGTCCTTCAGGAGGTGGCGCTCTCCGTCTTCGTTCGCGGCTCTACCAGGAGAGCGGCGGCCTGCTCAATCGTGCACGTGATGCCCGACGGCTTGCAGATTGCGGATGCCGGCACGATGCAACTGCCCACGTGCCCGATGGACCCGTGGCTGATTGCCCGGTCGGCCGAGAATGTGCGGCTCGTGGCGTCCATGCGCTCCATGCCCACCCGGGTCGCGGACTGGGGGTACTCGGTCAGCACTGGGCCACTGGTCTGGGATCGCGCTGAGAAGGCTGGCCGGTTGCATGGCGCCGCAGGCGTCGGCCGTGTTCCCGTCGTGTGGGCGGAAGCTGTAGGCAGGAACGGGCGATTTTGTCCGGCGTACGAGCATCGGGCGGACAAGGCCTTCTACGAGCCGGAACCGGGCAAGACCGCCAGTCTCGTCAGCGATCCCTGTCTGCTGCTCAAGAGGACAACTGCAAAGGAACAGGATCGAAGGCTTGTCGGAACAGTCCTGCCTGAGAGCTTCCTCAAGGCACATGGCGCTGTGGCGGTTGAAAACCACCTCAACATGGTCAGAGCCAGGACCCAGCCACCGAAGGTGCCACTCCAGACGCTTGCGGCCTTTTTCGCCACCGACATGGCCGACCGCGTAATGCGCTGCATCAGCGGCTCCGTCGCTATCTCGGCAGCCGAGATCGAAGCAATGCCTCTTCCATCCGCCGACGCCCTTACCGCAGCCATGGCCAGCCAGAATCCCGAAGCCGCACTCCGCAATTTGTACGGCGTCGAGGATGCCGGGGCCGCCATGGCTGCCGCATGACGCGGCCGGCCTCCATTCCGAGCCGTTGCTTCCGGGCCCCGATCCCCGGAAGCACACCTTCAGGTCGCGGTTAAATTGAGTCCTTCGCTCCTGGGAAGGACTCGCCTTCGGTGCTTGGGCCCTGTTGGTGTGAGCATGTCGCGTCCTTCGTTCTGACGCCATTTCCTACGGACGGGATCGGAGAGGTTGCCCGGAGCGGAATCTTGTGACAGTGGCGGTTTTTCCCAGACCCAGGGGGGCAAGTGCCGTGAAGGCAGGCAGCGCATGCCCTTGGAACTCGACCTGACCTGATGACTCGATGAAAACCATTCGCTATGGCAGACCGGTTTGATGGAACGCCAGGCAAGGTTGTCAGTTGACAACCCGTCTCGGCACCTGCATATTTCGGGACATAGACTGGATGGCGAGGACACGTCACACGGATAAGGACGTCGAAGCAGCGCTTCGACATGCCGAGGCCAATGGCTGGCGCGTGGATGTTGGCGGAAGTCACGCTTGGGGCAAGATTTATTGTCCCTACAACGATGATGAATGCAGATGCGGAGAATTCTGCATCACGAGCGTGTGGAGCACGCCCAAGAACCCGGGGACCCATGCGAAACAGCTAAGGCGGGTCGTCGACAAGTGCACGACCCACAAGGCTGAAGTCGAGAAGAAGAACGCCGAGAAGGATTGAAGTGATGATGGAATACACCTTCACCCTCAAGTACCGTCTCCCGGAAAACGAGACGGACATGGATGCGCTCGTGGAGCGCCTCGGCGAGGCCGGATGCACTGACGCCATCATCGGCATTGGCACGCCCGGCCGCCTGGGGCTGGAGTTCAGCCGGGAGGCCGAAACCGCGCAGGAGGCCGTCCGCAGCGCCTTGGCCGACGTAAAGGCCACCGTTCCGGGCGCGATCCTCGTCGAGGCCGGGCCTGACCTAGTCGGGCTGTCGGACATCGCCGAATACATGGGCGTGACCCGTCAGAACATGCGCAAGCTCATGGTCGCCCACCGCGACTTTCCACTGCCCGTGCATGAGGGATCGGTCGCGCTTTGGCACCTTGCCGACGTCCTTGCCTGGCTCGAGGACCGGAAGGGCTATGAGCTGGATCAATCCTTGCGTGAGACGGCCGCGGCCACCTTGGAGGTGAATACGGTCAAGGAATCCAGCCGGCATTCCGTCCGGGAAGTCAGGGAGCTGGAACTCCTGATCGCGTAGTGACGGGATTGCCTACACACCTGGCACCATTGCGGCGATCAGTAGCCAGGAAGCCCAGGGGCTCGGCGGCCGGGTGCAAGATCCGCCGCCGAGCATGATGCATCCGTCGGCGTTGGCAAGGTGCCTCGAAAACGGGGTTGAGGGGCAATCAGTGGATTTTCATCTGGAGCGCGGGCTGCGGCTCCACATGGAGCCAGAGCATAAGAGCCTGCACGCCTGGGCGATCAACGGGATCGACTCGCAGGACCAGAAGGGTGGTCATGACCAGGGCCCTTGGGGCTGGACGTTGTGGTTCACCGCAACGGCGTGCGAGCCCGGCGACACATTGAAATCAAATCGGAGTTCCGGACTGGGGAGGCCACGGCGCCACCACGCGTGGTCACGTAGCGCCAGGTCATCCGGGCGCAACCGCCGCGGGGCGGCCCGTATGGCGACCATGTCTACCGCAAGACGATATTGTCGACGTTCGGCACCGGCTGGGGGATCAAAAGCTTCCAACTCGACATCCGGCCGCTCGCCGATCCCGGCGAAAAGCGGAGCTGCCAGACCTGAGGCGTGGAATCTTCCACGTCCGAAGTCGACTTCCGGACCGAGGACGCAAGAGGACGGCGTCGAATTCTACCTGTTCGTGAAGCAGGGACCCTCGCCCGCCCTGCGGCGCCGGTGGCCGATGGCTCAGCGGACGCGGTGATCCTCTCCGTCGGAGAGGTGTCCGGCTTTTCCTAAGAGTAGAGCCCCTCAATCCCAATCCACCCCGAGAAGGTCCTGACCGCGGACAGCGAACACCCGGTTGAGCTGCCGACCAGCCTGAAGGCCTAGCCGCCAGGGCTGGACCACGTTGGCGACGCCACGCTGTACATCAATAGGCGCCTCGAGTTCTGCAAGGGGACGCCGGATCCCTGCCCCGCCCAAGAACCGACCAAGGTTTCAACGACGATGCCCGCCCCGGATGCGTCGGCATCGGCGGTGGTGATCCCGTTGAGGTTGGAGATGTTGGGATCGCTGAGACGGACCATGCGGTTTACCGTGTCGGCTTCTGCTTGGTTGTTGTCTGATCCGGAATGGCCGGGCAGATGCTGCGGGCACGGGCAGCTTGTCGCTTGGCCTTGGCGTCATAGCTCTTGGCACCCACAGCGGGATGTCAGGACCAAGGTCAAGGAGTATCTCAAATCGCGCCATCGCGACGGATAGGCTTGACCTCTGGGTGGCCCAGCCACGCGCAGAGTTCCCTGAAACTCGCGAAGGTATGTTCGAACTTCGTAAACGGCACCGGCCGACACGCCGCGGGAAGTTCCTCGATCAGTTCGGCCGACCACACCACTGGTTTGCGCGATGCGCTCCGGACCACGCTCGCGACAATGGCGTCCCCAAGGAGAAGGTCATAGCTGCCGGGAGCCAGTTGGATCAGGCGGTAAGTCATCGGCTTTCTTGGCTGCCTGCGGCATGAGTCTCGATCCACTGACAAGCCTTCGTCAGCACGGTTTCGCGATCCGCGGCAAGGATGATGCTCGGCCGCTCCCGGGGAGGCGAAATCACAGCCATCCATTCGAACGCAGTCTGTTGGAGATGAACCGTGTAACCGTGGATCTCGATCACTTGCGGGATCGAGGCCTTATGGCCTGGATGATGCAGATCAGTCATTCCGCCTCGGCCGTCTCAAAAGGTGACTCATGACAAGAGCTCTTGAGCCACCTCCTGGCGTCCGGTGTCAATCCTGACCGGGACAGATGGATTAGGCAAAGCCATTCCATAAGGCCATCCCGACAAGACGAGCCGCGCTCTCACGCTTCGGCATAGGCTTCCGCCAGTTCCGCGTGTCGACGCGTCTTGATCAGGGCGTCCATCAGGATCTCGGCCTGTTTCACATCCTTATCCCGCTTCAGGATGCCGTTGGCATCCGATTGACACCGCGAGGCCACGATCAGCTTGTGAACGGCGTAGCGTTCCGGGGCCGGAACGGTGACGGCAATCCCGTTGCGGTGGAGCATCACCGAGCGGACCGGATCGATCAGGAGTTAGTCGGAAAGCGGAGCGGTTGCGCGTAGGCTTCCCCGAGCGCGAGCATGGATGCGGGTTTCTCATCATGATCGGCCGATTCCGTATTGGGGTCAGTAACTCGATCCGGTAGCGGTTCTTGTTCTCGAAGGCGAAGGACTTGCGCAAGTCTGTCTGGCCGGGGATCTCGCGGAAGGTGGGATCGACCTCCCGCATGACACCCTCCGCTACAGACAGCCAGAGTTTTGTCTATAGTCAAACTGTTATGGACATCTTGCGAGATATCTATAACGCGTTTCCCTCCGATAAGCTCGGCCGACCAAGACTACCGCAGCAACGCGAAAATGGGCCCAGTAAGTTTGTTTCCGGAGGGTAGCTCGGCCAGTTCTTCGACGCTATCTGTCGCCCAGTCGCGCATGAGCTCCTACGCCGCGCTTTGCGTGGCTCCGCGCCGGTCCGCAGCGCTCAGGATCATCACCTCACGGCAGGCAGGCTGCTGGCTGAGTCGAAGTGCTGAACCAACACTTCCCATCCACGCTTCCGCGGCGAGCACGTAGCTCTCGGCTTCCAGGAGACGCAGCTTGAGCCAGAGATCGTCGTAGATTCTATCGCGGTCGTCCGCATCGTAGTCCGGGCATGACAGCACGACGACCCCGACTGGCACGACAGCAAAGAGCCGAGGCACCCACTTCTGGTGTGGGCGAGCCGTCGCGTAGAAGGAACGAACCTCTGCGGTCATGATTCTCATGAGATCGGCCAGTGTCGGCAGGCATCAGAGATCGTATCCAACATCGCAATTCCTTTCCTACTTGGACCCACACTTTCTGGAGCCTGGACAGGTCACTCGAGATGCGACTGCCATTGACAGTCAGTTGTCGAACCAGAACACAATGCGTTCAGCCCCACATGTCTTCAGCTCCTTAAGCTCGTCGAAACAACCCTCTCCAAGCAGTTCGCGCACTGCCATGCCCTTGTCCTCTTCAGCCATGACAGCGCCTCCCCGATCCTCGTGATGATCTGCCATCACGGCACGGCGCTCTTTCCCAGTGACGATGCGATCGTAATCGTAGGCAAGAAGTTCTGATACGCTCAGCCATGAGACTGAATGTGCGTCATTACACTTCCTGAACTCCGCGACCACACCATCGCTGATGTCATCCGGCAAATCGCGTGGCTGTGCAATTGGTGGGATTCCCACATCGTTTCTAACGTCAGCCAGGAATGCGAAGATCCTGTAATCGCGATGCCGGATCGGGTACTGACCGCGCATCATTCGCCACCTGCCCCTGACTTTGCGCTCTGCGTAGCAATGAATGTCGCACCCCATGTCGGCTTCTCCACAACGTCTGCTCCTGAATGGTAGGCACCGCTTGTTTCGGATGACAATGGCATTTCGCGCTCACGCGAGAGTTCGCTTGAGCGTGCATCCGGGCACGCCGTTGGGATTGGACTGTATGATCGTCGATCCTAGGGGTTGCGTGTGAAGCACGTGTCTCTTCTATTGGCGCGACTTGAAAGGGAGGATAACTGATCCTGAGGCCGAAGCACGGGCTGCGGAAGAGGCATAGTGACGTTCGTGTCGGCCCAAGGGATTGCACCCATCGTCAACCCTCAGCATCAACCTCCGCAGACTCCGGTCGGCATAACATCAGGGCTTGCTACCACCAATTCCTTAGGCCTCTAATGGATGACATGCTTATCACCTAAAGGTTCGTCCTGATGCCAAATCTCGTTGACAACGTCATCACCATCACTGGTCCGCAACCGGATATCGCCCACTTCCTTAAGCACTGTTTTACAGTTGACGAGGAGTGTGATGATCCTGAACTCGATTTCGACTGCATCATTCCGTTGCCGAGTGAAGACGAATGCGCAGGTCCATATTGGGGAACAAGTAAAAATGCCCTGGAAACCGCCTTCATGGACAAGCGACCTGATTGCCTGCTCCTCTGGATCAGTACCGCCGGTAACCTTCCGGAGCCTGTCTACCGCAAGCTCGGCGAGCTCTATCCCGCACTCTCCTTCTTCGTGATGGCGATCGAGCCGGGTGACGGCTGGGCGGCGACAATGCACGTGAACGGTGAGCGCTCTCTTGTGGACGGAGCCGACTTTTGTACCATCTATGAGATGATCTACGGCGAACCGCCACCCGATCTCGGGACTGAAGAGAGATCAGAGTGACGACCAAAGGAGTCCGGGCCCGGCGCATCCGGCGTGCCTGAGGCTAGTGCCCGGCGCTCCCTTCCCGAATTCCTATGTCTCGATGCCCGATTACGGGTTATGAGTTCGAATTTCATGGCGCTCGTGAGCTTGCATTACAGCCCCGCCCGAACCTATAGCCCTGCAATCTGAGAGTTTCAGACCAGGGAACCGCCGTCGTCTGTCACGGTCACCGCTGCCCGCCGTCCGGGAGATGGCTGGTCAGGAAGGCTCCGCTGAGCCTTCCTGACCAGCCGCTTAAGCATCGTCGCCGAGCCACTGATCGAACTCAGCGTGATGGCATCCCGGATGTACCCACCCGAAACACCAAAACCGCTCAGGACCCTAACCCTCCGCAGAGAACGAGCCAAGCAAGTCTCTGTGAGCCAAATCGCCTTAGAAATTGCAGCCCCCAAGCGAGCACGGCCATGCTCAAAGCCTGACCGTCGCATATGCGCGAGCGGCGCGCCAAGCTGCGTCGGCCGGTCGCCAGATGTTTCCTCGCCGAGCCGGGGTCACAAGTACCGCTCGGCCTCCACCCTTGTCGACTCGCTGAGGGCACGACGTCCCCAATCCGGCAACTCATCACTCACAATGAGATCCCATGCCTCCGGGTCCGCCAGGTAGCTCTCCTGCATGTCCGCGACCTTCCACCAGTGCCTTTCCTCTCCGTCGACCCACTCGTCGTCGCAGCACGTCAGAGCCTGAACAATAATGATCTCCATCTCCTGCCAGTCCGCGATCCAGCGGACTTCATCTTCGTCGTACGGGTAAGGCAGCCCGGCGCACTTCCCCTCACAAATGACGAACCGCGGCGGCCTGCAACCGGAAGCCATCCCCACTGATGTCCCCACCAGTGGTGCGCGCTGAAATGGAACCTCCGGGTCAATCCCTGCTCCCTGAACCGCGCAGATCAGACTGATGCCTTTCCCGGCCGCCCACTCGGCCAGAGAGACAAAGGACGGCGAGAACTCCAGCTTCCTGGCAGCATTCAGCCAAGCCTCTCTAGAGTTCGCGGAGCGCAGCGCATCAACCGAGGCATAGATATGACTGCCGGATCTTTGCACATCGATGGCGCTCCACCGCTCCGATACTTGAAGGAGCTTCAGGACATCACTCCATTCCAGCTGGTCCCAGGAGATTTCAAGCACGGTGTATGTTGGCATGTGGCGCTCCTTTCATATCCGATGCTGACGGCGTTCAGTCTCGTCAGCAAGTGGGGGAACCCGGACGTCGGGAAAGTTGACCGTCCGGTGGTACATAACCGCGGCAAAGAATTTCACGTGATCATCCCTCCGGGGGTTGCAACGCTCGGAAAGTGATTACAGGCTTGATGTCAGCACATGGAGAAACTAATGGCGTTACGCACTTTCCTGGACCTTTCGACAGCGCATCTGACGTACGAGGATGTCGAACTCATCGAGGCGGAAGCCCTGCCTATGGCGTGCATGACAAACGATTACGGATGGATCGTCTCTACCGCGACCCTAATCGATGAGCAGGGACGGGAAGAGCGTGTCGCTAAGCTCCGTGAGATTGGTTTCTCGGATATCTTCATCACTCTGGCTGTTCATGCGGCAAAGATGGGAGCATGGCTCCTTCGGTTCGATTGCGACGAAGCAATCGACCCGATGCTACCTGTCGGTGGATATGGCATGATTGAGTATTATCATGAGATCGACCTCGGCCAATTTGGACATGGGGACGGTACGGATCTGGAATCTGGACGGTACCTGGTTTGTGGTGAAGTGCAGTTCCCTTTCCTCCATGACGCGCAACGCCCTCGGCATTGCGCCGAACGGATATTTGGCTGGAACGGCAGCAAGAACCATCTGGCCGACATTCGCTGGGCGCTCGACCTCGCCACCATGGAACTCGTCCTGCTCCACATTTTTGACGATCACTCCATGACCTGGAGCGACGCGACTCCAGTCCAGCACAAAATGGTATCCGATCGCCTGCAGCAGCTTCGCTCAACTTTTCCCTTAGTGAGTTTCTACAGCGAGCTCCGCCAATGCGACGCGCTCCCTGACTGGAGAGATCAGTCAACCTGACTCGAACCTCTCCTGGCCGTATCGTGTGAGGTGAAGGTGGGCCCACTTGGACCGGGACCGTTCGACCAGAACGCGACCTCAATCAGGGCTCACGTCAGCAAATCGCCCAAGGCCCTGCTCATGACGAGCCAAGCTGATTCCAAACATACCATCTCCGCCTGCGCACTGGAGTTGGCGCGCCTCTAAGCGGACTGCTTGAGCCTGAATCCCGACCGCTCAGGAGAAGTTCGTTTTGGCTTCCAGCGCATTGCACCACCACCTCTTCAATCGTGCCGGAGGCCCTTTCCTTCCCAAAATTACGTGAGGCGACGCTCTTGCTCCGATGTGCCAGCATCGTCGTGACCGAGGAATCCGTGAATCCTCGCTTCTCCAGCGGACCGCAGCAGCGCCTCGGTCTCATCGATCGCCTGCAGGTCAGTGACAATGCGCTGGCGCAGGGCGACCGGTGCCTGGGCATAGCTCGCAGAACCGCTCGGACCATGGGCCCCTCGCAGGGGCGGAGAAGGACAGCATCCGTGTTTGCCTCCCATCCAGTCTCAAGCATCGATGGCTTCCTATGATCTTGTAGTCGGAAGTGCCGTATGCCTCGCGTACGTAGCGGTCGAGGTGATACCGCTGCCAGTTACCGAGAGTCATCATTGCCTTCTGAAGATATCCAGAACGAGCGCTGGGTCGAAGTCAGGATTCTCCCCTTCGTACCCCCTCGGATTGCAGACAACCTGCGTCTTGCCGAGCACGTATTCGACTGAGTGATGCACGTGGCCGTGAATCCACAGGTCGGGCCGGTACCGCATGATCGCCGCTGACAGGTCGGATGCGAAGGCTGGGTTCAATTGGCTGCCGAGGAAGTGCGGCGAAATCGAAAGCGGAGCCGGCGCGTGATGCGTGACGACGACCGTCGGGCCGTCGTGCGGCACCTCGAGCACCGTCTCGATGTACGTGCGCGCGACCTGGTGCGCAGCGCGGGCATCGACGGGAGACCACCTGACCCACGAGTTGTCGTCCCGGGCGATCTGCTGGTGATCCTGCAAGAGTCCTTCGGCGTTCCTCATCGCCCAAGCGATGTCCGAATCCCGCGCGGCCGGCGACGTGCGACTGGCATCAAGGGCGTAGTCGGTCCAGAGCGTGCCGCCGATGAAGCGGACGCCGTCGAGAACGACGCAGTCGTTCACGAGCAGGTGCACTCGGGGATCGCGAGCGTACGCCTTCAGCCCCCGGTAGATACCGCCCGACACCGAGTCCCTGTAGAACTCATGGTTCCCCGGGACGAGGACGACGGGCATGTGCTCCGAGATCCGATCGACGGCCCACGCGAAAGCGGCTTCCAGCGGCGCCGTGATGTCGCCCGCGAGGACGGCGACGTCTGCGTCGGGAGGCGGCAGCGGGATTTCGTCCTGAAGCTCAAGATGGATATCGGAGAGAATCCAAAGACGCATGGTCAGCCCTTCCAATCCGTGTGCGCCTCGCACCTCGTCGAGAGCCATCCCTTGCCCTGGAGACGGCCACGGCCGCCGCAGACGTCGCAGGTGATTTCGGACGCCGCCTCCGCCGCAGCCACGAGGCGGTCGATGCGGTCATCACCACCATGAAAATGCACTCTTGCAGACCCGAACTTCTCCTTGATCTGTGAGATCCTGAAGCCCTCGCGCTCCTCCGGTGTCACGAGCGTCGCTTCCACGCGCTCGAAGAAATCCTTCAGGATGAATCTCCAGCCCCCCATACACTCGAAGTAGAGACCGTGCTCTCCGCCCATCCAGCCAAAGCGTTTGTTGAGTTCTTCGCGCCAAGAACTGTCGGCGATCATCTCGTTGGTAAGCACGGGTCTCTCCTTCTCTAGTTTCTCGTGGCGCCCTTCGCACGGGCATCCAGCACGCCAGTGACATACCTCTGCAAATCCCTAACACTCACCTCCTCGCCGACGGCGCCCAGGATCGCGGCGATCTCCTCCCCGTCCAGAGGCGGCTCCCATCGCTCGTCGATGCCCCGCGTCGCAAGCAGTTCGCGCAGCACCTGCGCCGCGATCTGGGGGACGTGCTCTCTCCCGGGGCGGGGCATCCGAAGGATTCGCAAGCGGTTCCGGAGCGGGCCTGGAATGCCGTCCAGCGCATTCGCGGTGAAGATCCAGCTCAGGTGTGAGACATCGACCTCGCTATCGAGGAACTGGTCGCGCCACTTCGCGGCCGTCCCCTTCTCGAGGAGCGACAGCAGCGGATCGTGGATTGAGCCGGCCGTCGAGCGTCCGGCCTTCTCGATCTCGTCGATGATAATGGCCGGGTTCGCGACGCCGTGCCGCTCGACAGTGAGAATCGGGAGCGACGGATAGCCGGACGCCCACCGCCGAGGACTGCCGATAATACCCTGGTCGGTCGTCGTCGCGGCGTCGAGCACCGACCACCCGACATGGAGCAGGTTGAGCATGCGTCTCGCCAATCGGCTCTTGCCGCCGCCGGGGTCGCCGACAATCACGCACGGTTGGAAACGGATCGGGTCGCCTGGGCGGATGTCGCCGAGCAGGGCGTCGATAGTGGCGGCGGCGTGCGGGAACTCGGCGACGAGTGCGGCCCGCGAGTCGGCGACCTTCCCGATGTCACCGCGCACGAGCGGGAGCGCTCTGCCGACGATGGACTTCACTGCGGCGTGCGCCTCCTTCCCGCCCGTCGTCGAGGCCGCGGCGACGGACCCGACGACAACGACACCGTCCTCAGAGGGAAACGGCGCCGGGCGTTCGGTCGGCTGCTCCACTGTCTCGTCGGAGGCAAGCCCGTGCTTGCCGAGGATCTCGCTCTTCCTTCCCGCGCGGACACGCATGCCCTCGAGCCTGCCGTCACGCCAGGCGGCGGCGTGCACCGTACTCCAGAGCATCGCGTCGATCTCCGCCGCGATAGCCTCCGCGTGCGCTTTCATCGAGCCCCCAGTGATGTGCTCGTGCGACGGCGCGCCCGCGAGTGCGCTCCAGCCGACCGACGCCATCGCGGCGACGCGCAGCCTCTCGTGCGCGACGTCGTCGTTGTCGTCCCCGACCGTCACCGGCTTCCACCCCTCGGTCGCGATCCAGATTTCAATTGCGAGCGCAGCCCTTGCGAAGGCGACCGCAACTTGCTCTGCGGCGCCGGGCATGCCTGCCAGCGCGCATGCGTACCAAGTATAAACCCGACCCTCGTCCGACAGCGCGGGGAGCAGAGAGTCACGCAGCCTTTTGGCGGCAGCCCAGTCCTCCTGCGTCAGCGGCACGCCAAGCCGGATGATCGAGTCGACGAGATCGGGCTCGGCGGTTTCGGTGACTGCAGCATCGAGCGCGGATCCGATATCGCGCAGGACGGATGCCCTCTCGATCGGGAATGATCCAGGAAGTGGTGCGCGTTGTGACGTCATGGTGCCTCCTCGTGTCCGGGCGTCGCCGGACGAAGGCGCCCGGCGTCAGATGTGTTGGGTGATGGGTCGTATTGAGGGCATCAGTGGGTGTTCCTGAAGATGTTCTGGTACTCGAACGTCTCGTCCCCGAGGCGATACCATCTGCTCAAAGTACGTGCGAATCCCCGCGTCCGGTCGAGCACCCAAAGTCCGCTCGTGACCGTGACCCTTCCGCGTCCACCGATTCCCGCGGGATGGCCGGACACCGTGCCGGACAGGCACAGGTCCTGGCGCAGCGCGTAGTCCCATCCGTGGATGACGGGCGCATCTGCGTGGTCGCCCATCCTCGGCGGACCATCGATGAGGAGCGCACGCAGGTCGCGGGCGAGGGATTCGAGGCGCTCGGCCTCGCGCTCAACGGCTGCGCGGTCGAAGCGGCCGTGTTCATCGATCCTGATGGTCATCGGCGGGCCTCCTTCGCGAGCGGGATGCGCGACCGGTCGCGAAGACGGACGAGACCATCCGGTGTCTGCGCCCAAGTGCGGCAGCGGCCGATGGACCAGACGTCGAGGATAAGGATGCCACCCCATTCATCCACGCCGATGAGGCGGGGCCCCGGGGCGACAGACCAGTGCGTGAGGATCGGGGCGAGCGCCATCTCGACGGGGTCCGGCTCTGCGTCGTCGAGACCCAAGAAGACGAGGTCGGCGATGAGGCTTGCTTCGTGGAGCTCTGAGAGGTCGAGAAGGCGGCGCCGATGGGGTCGAGTGTGGCCGTTGGTCAAAGCAGAAGTCCTTCCAGGCATACGGTTCCACCCGCCTTCATGGCGGGCGATCTGACATCAGGTCAGCGTATGCAGGCGGCTTTCTTCATGACGGCTCCTTCAACGACCGAAGAGATAGAGAGTCCGACGACTGGCGTCAACCGACACTCGGGGAAGATCCCACAGGTCAGAACGGGCACTCGGCTGAAACCGGGCGCTGCGCTGCGACGGCCGTGCAGATCGTCCGCGCCTTCTCCACGTCGTCGGCGAGAACGGCGCTGGCGAGGTTGTAGAGGGTACGGCGGCTGTCCTCCACGGTCATCCTCGGGATCAGCCGCAGGGCATGCCGCAGGCCATTGCCCTCGTCGGGCACCTGCTCCGACACCCAGGTCCAGATCGTGAACTCGGGCTCGCACCAGGCGTCACGCCAGTGCGGGAAGAAATCGTCGTTGAAACGCTTCTTCAGGCCCTCAAGGATCTGTGTTGCGTCCTGGTGTGCAAGCTCCCGACGGCGCTCCTCCCGGGAGACCGGAGGCTTCTGAGCAACCACCACTTCGGGTGCCAGGGATTCGATCCTGCGGAGGAACCGGCCGGTGCGGTCCGAGCGTTGCGCCCAGGCGAAGAAGGCCTCGTCTGTGCCGACGTTCTCAATGACCTGAAGCAAGGACTCGCCGTGGAGGTCGTCCTCGGTCGGCGCCCTCCCGTCATGCCGGAGCACGCCGTCGAGGGCCTCATCGAGAGCAGCCCGCCAGGCGTCGGACAGGGCCACGGCCGTGTGCCTGCGCTCGAGGAACTGGATCGTCCGGGCGACGGCCCCGGGCGACGGAATCTGGCTGGCCGAGAGGACAAGATCGTGCTCGCGGACTCTCCGCACCTCCTCGGCCGTCATCGACCCGGACACGAGCGTCGCGAGCTTGGGTGTCTCCGGCGTGATGTGGAACCGAAGGAGAGCGATCGGGCGACGGCCGCGTCCTGAGGCCTCGGCGAGGACTTCCTCCACACGGACGGAGAAGCGGCGGACATGGGCTTCCATGTCCCAACGGATCGGGTCGAGACAGAAGCGGCGGAAGTCTGCGTACCGGAACTTGCCGGACCACTTGAAGCCGAGTTCCCGGGCGAGCTGCTGCGGGGCGATCTCCCACGGCTTCAGCAGTTCCTTGTCATAGCCGGCGCGCAAGGCCAGCCGCTGGTAGAGTCGGACAGTGTACCGGCACCGGAAATGAGCGAAGGCGCGCAACTCCAGTTTGCCGTACGACCGGGACTCCAGCATGAGCCTACGGATGTGGGGGGGGATCGTATAGGAGACAGTCGCGGCGCCGTCCAGCAAGGATTCGCGCACTTCCGCGAGGACCAGCGGCACCGTCCCGCGGGAGCGGAACTCGTCGTTCCGGACGTCGTACTTCACGAGCGTTTTCGACAGGCGGTGAAGCCCGGCCACGAGGTCGTCAGTGCGGACGGTCCTCGTCTCGCCATGCTTCTTCTTCGACGGCACCTCAAGGTAGGACTTCACGATGCTGAAAGGAATCTCGTGGGACTCGAGGTTCAGGCCACAGTGCCGCGCCCAGGTCAGGAGCAGCTCGTAGATGGCGGCGTCACTGGCGGTCAGGTAGTCGTCGCCGACGATCCGCATCGTCTCGATCATCTGCCGGGGCTTTGTGACCTCGGGCTCCTGCCGGTCCATCTCGTCGTGAGACTTCAGCGCCTCGAGCAGGTCCGCCGCACGCACGCGATGCGGCGGGAGCGGGTCGCCTGCCCGCTTCGTCACTCTGATCCATGCCCCCAGCCGCTGCACCGTCATCCCGGTCCCCCGATCAAAGTGAGGTGCCGTTCCGACCTCTCACCTAATCATGGTGTGTCCGTCCGCGCGAACAGCGCAAGGGGGCTCGGACACGCAGTCAGGTTTTCTCACTTTATTTGGGAGACCAACGATTTCAGGCCCTTGCGATTTCGGTGAGAGGCTGACCGTATGCTCGCGCAATTGCAGCCCGTGGTGCCCGGGAGATGGGCCGATGAGGTTTTCTCACGTTTGAATCCAGTTACCGGCCTTCTCCGGCATGGGGACGTCAACAGATTACAGCAGGGATACTCTGTCAAAGAAGGATTCCGTCCGTGACGTCGAGGACTTGGCATCACCGTCGGGAAGACGCCCGGAATGCCGACGGGAAGGCTCCGATGAGGTTTTCTCACATTTATTTTCCGGCTAACCCGTTGGAGCGTATGGCCGTGTCAACGGAATCCTACCGGGATATACTGAGAAAGAAGCTTCCTCTCGTGCGTTTGTACGAAGGATCGGGCTGGGGCGCTCCGCGCATGGGCTCAGGTCGAGCAGGTCAGAAGGACCCGTGTCAGTCCTGCCCTTGCGGAGCAGGTACGAATAGATCCCTCCCGCGGATGTCTGGTAGTTTCCCAYGAAAAGCCAGCATCCGACAAGGGAGCGTCCCTCGGCCGTGATGAAAGGCCCAACCGCTGCCCGCCGGTCATCGGAGCGTCGCGAGATGCCCCAGTGGTGCCGAAGACCTCGTGACAGGTCCCACGCATTCAAGATCGACACGTCGATTGTGAGACATGATACAGGCCCGACCCCGGTGGACCGCACGGTTGAATCAATCGACGCGTCGATTTCGAACTGGCCCTGGCTTCCCGCCAGCGAAAAGCAAAATCGACACGTCGATTTTTCTTGTCTCAAGCTCGTCGACGGCTCACCGTTCAACCTGAACGGAGAGGCAAGCGATGGCAGACTCAAGGGAAATCGACGCTGGAGAGCTGATGCGGCTCTACAAGGACCTCAAGAACCTGGCCGCGGAAGGTAAGGACGGTAAAGCCCTCCGGCACATGACGGCCGACGAGCTGAGGGCCTACAAGACCACGTCAAAGCGCCGGAGCCGTGAGCGTCAGCGCGTGGCTGTCGCGAAGGGTTCGCCGGAGCCGTCGGCGGACAACGTGCGGCTGGCGCTGGCGGACGCTGCACTGCTGATCCTCGCCGCAAATGGGCCGGGATCCGACGCGATCATGCGCGTCCTGAGCATCGCCTTCGCCGGCCGCGCCGGGGTTCCGGGGAGGGTCCGCGCGGACGCCCAAAAGGGCAAGCTCCGGCCGAGGATGATCGTCATCGATCCTCCGGCGTCCGACGAGGATGACGAGGCATCGTAGACCGCGACCAAAGTCGGCGGAACTCGGGGCGACGTCCATGGGCGTCGGCTTCTTCATGACGGAGTTCCTTGCATCGCCGCCATCCACCATCACCGAGTGACGGATAAAAGGAGGCGGCAATGGCAGGGAGACCAGCGACTACGGGATCGGCAGCCCACCGGGCGCGGCAAGTCCGGTATCGTGAGCGACTGCGCGTGGAGCGAAACCCGGAAGCAGACGACGTCCAGCGCGAAGTCTTCCGCACCCTGCGCGCGGCCGTCGTAAACCTGCGCCGGGGACGGGGCTTCTCTGGCGCGCAGTACCGGGCACACGTTGAAACCTTCATTCAGGGACTCCTCGAGAAGTCTCTCGAAGGACTCGAGCAGAGGGGCTTCGACCGGGGGCGGGCACGACGCCGTCTGGCCGTCGCCCTGATCCCCCCCTACCCCGGCAAGCAGAGGCCTGTTGGCTAACAAGCAGCGGAGAGACGCATCTCTCCGCATTACTTCAACCTTCACCCGGCGATCGCCGAGTGCCGCCTCCAGCCATTCAGCCCCAGATCTTTCAGCCGCCGGCCTGAGCTTCGTCCATCTTGGAGATCATTGATCAGCACCGTTACGTCGTCGACACCAGACGCCAGGGATTGTGGCGGCCTAACTGCGCACGAGTTCTCCGATCATGGGAGCGCCAGTCGCGGTGCGATCTACGAGTTCACCTCTGGACCCGGAACCCTCATCGGACCGGCCGGCAAGAGGAAGCGGAGAATTGTGCCCATCCACGACCTCGGAGCGCTGACAACCCTGCTCGTCTTCGCGAGAAATCAGCCTCAGGGAGCAGGTACCGGAGCTGCGCAGGTCGCTCCGCACCCTCCAGCGCTACGCATCGACCGGGAAATACGGGCTGGAACCGCCAGATGTTGTCATCGAGCGGCTGAAAGATTTCGTCCGGTATCAGGCATGTGAGGCTCTCAAGGGCGCAGATTGTAGCGTCCGGTATTGGGACTATGATGGCATGACGGAGGTGAAGGTGGAGTTCGAGGCCTTTCGGTACGACCCCGACGATAAGATTGACATAGCATCTGTCGCGGTCGCCGCCCAGCCGCTGGCTCCCCGCCCCTCGCTTGATGGCAAGCCGGCCTATCGTCGTCCTACATTCATCCTGAGCCCTGAGGAGAAAGCTCTTCGCGAGGCCGAGAAGAGCCGCATCGGCGAGCAGGTCTGACGGTGGACTGACATCCGCCGTGCAGCCGGCCCGGAGCGTAACGGGGCCTACCGCTGCTATAGGGGGGCAAGTGTGTCTTCCTGGACTTTCGGACGGGCTCCGCGGGAAGGACTCAGATGTCATACCCCCCGGCAACCTGGGATGACGCATGGCAGGCAGAAACAGCTTCGAGGACTACATCAGACGTGCGCGCAAGATCATTCGGCAGCATGGATGGATGGTACAAGGCGTCCTTCCGGATGCGCACCAGACCTCCTACAGCTACTCGGTCGGCCTCTCAGAATCCTTTGGGCATCCCGAGATCTTCATCGTCGGACTTCACCCGGAACAAGCACGCGGCATCATCAACGCGGCCGGGACCAATGTTCGCCTTGGTCAGCGCTTCGACAGACCGTGTCTCGCTGACATGGTGATCGCCGATTACCCTGTGGCCTTCCGCCCGATCGAGCGAGCCTCTTGCGTAGAACACTCGGCAGCAGGGCGTGCTATCCTCGGCAGGGAATTCGATGGCGTGCAGCTCTTTATTCCCGATGTGAAGGGCCTCTTCCCATGGGACCCGGAATGCAATCCGAAATACGCCGCCATGCAGACGTCCCTCCTCTGCCCCGTCGGCGAGCCGCCTTCCTGTCAGTGACCGTGCAGGTCTACAGGAACCTGACTAAGAGCTGCTGGAGACTGCGCCGCGGCGGCCGGGTCATCGCTCACCTCACAGAATGACGCTCCAGGCATGCACGATGCGGGTCTGCGAAGGCAGCGCGGGCAAGATTCTGCGGGTCACCGGAACTCACCGAGTGATGTCCTGAGCATTCGGAGCCGTTTCAAGACGGCGGTCCATGTCGAGATCAGGACACGACGGAGGACCGCATCTCAGAAACCGAAAAGCTGGAGCATGCGACATGAACGGCGCTGTTTGACCTCCCAACACGTTGCGTCCGCTGTGACCTGAAGTACCGGCAACTCACCATGATGTAAAAAAAATTATGCGTGTTCGTTACGAATGCCTGAGTTGGCGTTTCGAAGCTTAAAAATTTCCGATTCAGCTCTCGGTTCGGCGTGGCGGAAATGTCACGGCAACGGGGCAGCATTGCCGCCACTGTCGAAGGCAGCTTGCAAGCCCAGACGGCTACGTGAACCCTTTCCTTTAGCCCTGAAAGCTCGAGCCATGGGAGAAGGATGATGAGGCGCAAGGGAACCATCAGCTTTGAATTTTCCGTGCACCTCGACATGGTTGGAGAGGCGGATCACATCGCCATTGCAACCGTTGTTGATGACTGGCTGGCCCTTTTCACGAGCGATGCTCCCTGGCGTCGCGAGTATGCTCAAAGAACGATCTTCGACACGCCCGACAGAGACACCTTCTCCGTTGGATTCGACACGGTGCTCAAAGACGATGCGTGGGAGCATTGGAATGCAGGCCTTGAGAAGGTCTGTCTCGAATGGCTGTCGAACCCACTGAACCAGGGCAGGCTCGAGACCAGTGTCGCCAGCGAGGTGAACCTCATCACGGCAGCCCTCCAGACCAAGGGCGCTGTCCCGGAAGGCAACTTTGTCAATGCGCTTTGGAGGGAGCTGTCTTTCTCCGCCCGACAGACCATCGGCATGACGGCATCCAAGGACAGGGTCAGATCACCGGAGCGTGCGCAGATCCGGGAGGATCTTATCCGTCTCCTCAGCGGCTTGGCCCAGGATTATCGCAAGCGCATGGACGAACATGTCAGGGCCTATGAGTGGAAACACGTCGTCCTGATCGAGCAGGGCACCGGGTTCATCTGTGCGCAGGGTGTCGACCTTTCCGAGGCCGCCGATCAGCTTCCGCTCTCCAGTGAGACGGCATACAGGCTTGAACCTGCTGCCCGCCAAACTGAAAGGGCGCCGATCTACCACGCTTTCCAGGTTCCAGAGTGCCTGCACTTTGATCGCGGGGACGCTCATCTGGTCGAGCGCTGGGGCGTGTACGAGGGCAGTTATACCGTTGTAGAGGCCAAGACCGCTTGATTCGGTCGATGCCGGCAGACCCGGATCGGAAATAAATTCCGATCCCAGCCGTCGCCCCACCGCTTGGACCGTCTGAAGCTCCTGCACTGAACTCCGGGACGCGCGTTCCGCTATCTTGTTGATCGTGCATCGGGGAGCACCACCCCCTGAATCCTTCGCGCCAACCATCAGCGGTCATGCTTTGGGGTGATCAGATCGGAACAGGGGCTCTTCACAGCAGCGATCTGTCACTGCTCAGGCCCCATCGGCTCGATTCCTGTTCATGAAATCCAGGTATTTCCGCCGGACTGACACCCGGCTGATCCAGAGTTCACGTGGCTTGCTCCGGCTCGCGGGAGATCTCCACCTTTGCGACTTCATGGTTCTGGTTGATCGATCTACCGCCTATCATAACCTCAGCATTGGCGGAGCCAAGCTGAGCATGGCACCGATAGCCTTGATTGAGCCCCCGGCATTGGGACGGAGCAGCGGCTACCGTACAAGCCCGCTTTGGCATAACAAGATGAGATCCCATTGTGCCAGTCCCTGAGCGACAGAGGCTTGAGCCCTTGCACCTCACTCTGCTAGGCTCCACGCAGGATTACGAGTCCTGTCCAGATAAGAATTATCCTGACGAAGGCAGTCAGGTTGAGTCCTCGATTACTTGGACTTGTTGATCACCAGAAACGCGGCTGGGGTGCTCGGCATCACACCTCCTGCTCCCCAACCCTATAGTCTTTGGCACACTCCGGCGAACAAGCGCTGTGCTCAAAATTCCATCAAGAGAACTCCACGTCTGCACGACGAGCCTGTCGCGGTCAATTGCCCTCGCCTCAGTTCTCTCTCATGCCCCGCAGGGTTCTCTTCGTACCACTTCCGGTCGTTCGGGAATGATGCTCACCCGTTGCGCCTTGAACAGGGAAAACTCTTTTGCGACCTGYCGGGCCTTCTTCCCGTGGCGTCTTTGATCCTCGAGACTTGCATAAGGCACAGCAGACCACGGGACTACCCCTTCTCGTTCATGGGAGCCCATATACGCGAGTGAGTGGTGCCCGAAGGCTTCGATGCTCGCAAGCACCTCTGGCAGTACAAGTCCGACGCGATCCAAAACGTCTACCAATTGAACACCGGGCTTGTTCTCCCCGGGCATGCAGAAGGCCTTCATATACGCCTTGTCTTCGTCAGTGAGGTCGGTGAAGTCGTCAGGCAAGGTCACTGCGTCACCCTCATACCACTGAATTTTCCGCCAATGTCTCTGACCCGGCAGGGTCACAATGGCTGTGTAGAGAGTCTCGTCGTCTTCAGTCAGCCCGGCCAGCATGAACAAGGCACGCAAATGAACGCCCTTTTCGATCATGAGCGCCCCTCGGGGGATGTCGAGACAGATGAAATTGCGCCGTCTTGCCTCAGTGCGGCCGCGTGCTCGGATTTCGTCCGAGATTGGCGCAGCCGCCAGACGATCGACGAGTGCGCTGTCAAGAAGCGCAACAGTCGGCTCATATCGTTCCGGCAGAATGAAGCGCGCCACAAGCACCTGCCATTTGACTTGTGATCTTAACCCGGGCGCAAAGCGTACTTGTCCAGAGAGGACATGGGTAGCAACCGTAAGATCCCACTCGGCCATGTAGCGTATTGCACCAACAGGGTCTCTCGCAGCAGCCCACAAATCCGGCATCAGACAGGGGTGAAAGTATTTAGAATACGGTAAGTTGATCAACAGGGATTGCGCCCGCAGCTGATATTGATTCACATATGCGTCAAGCCAAGTCGGCATTGCTGTGCTCCGCTTTTGAGGCTTTGCCTCTCTTCTGCATTTTCGTGGTGGCTTCCAGGGTCAGGGCGCTTCTGTCAGCCAGGGATCGCACTTCAGTCCCCGAGCCGAACGGACCAGTCCCAAGGGGTCGTCTCATCCGCGACGCGAACCGAGTACCAGCCATCGCTGTCGGCATAGATCGCATCATGCTGACCCTTGATGTGGTGGACAGCCGGATCCAGCGCGAAGAGGTGCTTGTGTCCCCGGATGAAGCTGCGTGCTCTGACGAGGTGACTGCCAGCGACCGTCGCCTCATTTCCCTCGAGCAGGTCACCCCTGGGCTTTCCGCGCTCCTTCACCAGCAGGACGTCCCCTTGGCGAATGCCTGCATCGAGCTGCTTGTCGGTGACACCCCACATCCATCGCTGCGCACCGCGAACGGCTGATTTCGCGCTGGCGCTGGCGGTTCTGACCGCTGCCCGAACACTCTGGGCCGAGACAGGGTGGCGAAAGGCAGCTCCGGTGATCTCGTTGAAGCCGACCAAGACATAATCCGTGCGGACATTCATGAATCCGTTGCGGTAGCGCCGGAAGGCATGACGGACCTGGATGACGGCAACATCCTGGACCTCATCATATCCGTACAGATCCAGATTCAGAGCGTCTCCGCGTTGCTTGGCATCAAAGGCAACGAACGTCTTGGGAAGCGCCGCCTTGTAGCGGCTGATGATTGTCTGTGGCTCAATCCTTGAGCCATCAGTGCCTTCCAAGGCCGTGATCTCGTCATAGCCTCCCCGGGTAGCAACCAACGCCCCGATCGACGTTCCGATTACGCTATTTCCAATGTGCATCTCGCAGTCTCCTTGAAGCTCTGGAATGAGCCACGATTTGTCGTCCACCCCTTGATGGTGGGCTCAAGACAAGAGTCTCTGCAAGTATTTTAGGTAGTTATTTGAGTAATTTCCTAATTTCGTGTTGCGCTCCGAAGACATATTGCAATTGCATTATTGGGAATCAGAACACAATTATCAAACTGCCTATCTTGTAAACTGATTATTCCGCAACATCGCGCCGATAAAGCTTCGACGGCCCTTTCATCTGCTTGACCACACGTACCTCGCAGCAGACGATAGTTGTGCCGCGGTCACCAGCCACAAACCGGATGGAACCGTTTCATTTCATTCTTGAGGGAACCAACACATGTCTAACCAGGCGACGTTTCAGGATCTGCGTACACGGCTCGACCTGCCCCTCCGGAAGCTGGCACCGCTCCTACGCAGACCGGTTAGCGCGCTGGGCCGGTACACCTCGACAAAGTCAGATGCTCTGGACCCGCCAGATATCGTGATCGAGCGAATGAAGGCACTGCTTCGGAGCAAGGCCTTTGATGACCTTGAAGCAGCCGGGGCCACACTCGACTACGTGGATTTCGAGCGCAGCACCTCAGTCAATGTGGAGTACATCGACTTCCGGTATGACCCCGAGAATGAGGAAGGAGGCCGTTCTGCAGCCCGGGAGAAGAACGAAGAGGCTGAGGTTAAAGAGAAGCCATGCGTACAATCGAGCCCTTCCGATGAACTCACCGTCAGGGGACGCATTCTGACGCTTCTGACTCAGCGGTACCTGCTTGAACCCCGATTGACGCTAGTTGCGTAGAGAGGCGCCCGGAAGTGATCGTGTTGGCCTTAGGGACCGGAGACCGTCCACCTCAGCCCGACCGCCGCGACAGTGGCTCGGGGAAAGCCGTCTTCGAGACGATGTTTCCTGTTCAACAGCGCAGGCCCGCGCTTGGCGGATCCGAAAAAATGGAGCATCCAGCCGATAAGACGACAAGTGGTGGACCAAGGCTTTGGATACTGAGACGACGAGCGCGGAGGATGGAGACCGGCAGGCGAAGCACCTTCGCGTGCTTCGCGACCGTATCAGACGGATCGGGAAGAAGAGCTCCTCCGACGTATTCGAGCTAGGCGCGGTTCTGGAGGAGGCCGCAGAATTGCTGCGCGGCCGCTTCGGCGTCTGGGTCGAGCACGAATGCGGGATAGAGCCGCGGACCGCCCATGGTTACCGGCGTGCGCATGCCCAGTTGGAGCAGCATAAGAACCTTCTTATCGAGAAGCGGGTTCTCCCGACCGTCATCATCAAGCTGGCCGGCGCTGAGGATGATGCGCGCACTGAGGCGATGCGCCTGATCGAATCCGGGCGGCGCCTCAAGGTGAGGGACGTTCAGTCCCTCATCAAGCACGGGACGCTGTCAGCCGGCATCTCGGCCAAGCCCTCACAGGGGAAGTCCCCGCTCAAGGGCCTGATCGGCGATGTCGCCGCCAGGGCTGAGGCGCGGTTAGCCACCCTAGTGTCCCAGCTCGATCGGCAGGATGACAAACGTGGCAAGCCAGCCAAAGCTTTGCGGCAGGAGGCAGGCACACTGGCCACAGGTCTGGCAGGTCTGCTTGATCTTATGCCTCGAAGCGAAATCGCCATAACAGACTCTTGGATACGCCTGAAGGATGCCTTAGCAGACTTCAGCAGTGTCTCTGCGGGGCGAAACGGACCATCGGCAGCCGACGCTGTGCTATCCGCATACCAAGCCCTGTATCCGAAGGATCCGGCTACGGGCCGGAGCGCTGAATCGGGGACGGCCCGTCCCCCTGCCCCAGCCACCGTCCCGGGCATATTCCGGAAACGTATCTTCGTCGATCAACCTCTGACCGCGCTCGAGGTGTGCGCGGGTGCAGGTGGTCAGGCCATCGGCATCGAGCGAGCTGGCTTCAGGCATGTCGCCCTCGTCGAGCGGGATCCGGACGCGTGCCGGACGTTGCGGGCGAACCTCCCGGGCGCGAATGTCGTCGAGCAGGATCTCCTGGCCTTCGACGCCTCCCCCTACCATGACGTCGATCTCTTCTGTGGTGGCGTCCCCTGCCAACCTTTCTCACAGGCTGGGAAGATGCGCGGCCCCGACGACGAACGCGATCTGTTCATGGAGGCGATCCGCATCATCGAGCAGACCCGGCCCCGCGCGATCCTGCTCGAGAATGTCAGAGGATTGCTCTATGAGCGGTTCGATGCCTACCGTCTCGATATTCTCGAGCAGCTCAAGCGCCTTGGCTACGATGCCCAGTGGCAGAGCCTGAATGCGTCCCACTTTGGTGTGCCTCAGGCTCGGGTACGGTCCTTCCTAGTGGGGTTCAGGGACAAAGCCATGCAGCGGTTTGTCTGGCCGATGCCCGATCCGCGCTATGTGGAAACGCCCTGGACGATTTCAGCCGCACTGTACAGCATGGTCGCGGCCCGCGACTGGAAGGGAATCGAGAAATGGGCCGAGAAGGCGCATGTCGTCGCTTCGACCATCATCGGTGGCAGCACGCGCAAGCAGGGCATGGATCTCGGTCAACGCAAATCCCAAATCGTCTGGGCGGATAAAGGCGTCAACGGCAAGACGATCGCGAACTGTGCTCCGGGACCGGACGACGATGAAGAGAACGTGACGCTCACTCTCTCCATGCTGGCCTACCTTCAAGATTTCCCAGGGGGCTGGCAGTTCCAGGGCTCTAGGCAGGCCATCTTCCGGCAGATCGCGAATGGGCTCCCGTCGACCGTTGCCCTGCACTTGGGCTGCGCCATTCGGTCAACGCTGACGGGCACCTACATTGATCCAGAGCAAGTGGTGCGGCGCTACTACAACCGCACGATCGCGGGAACTCCGATCATTCACGTCCGGCCCGTCGTAGACGCCAAGCAAGGCGCACCCGCCATCCCGCCGAAACCAGCTCGCCAGATTATGCTGCCCCCCTTGGCGGAATTGATGCGTCGTAACCCACCTCAGGAGCCGGACGGCTTTGGGTATGCCCCCTGATGAGCTGCACCTGAAGCTTTAAGGCGGCTCTCTCCCATCGGCGGTTTGAGCCATGCACCATCATCGCCGATCCTTCTGGTGTCACCAACAGGAGGAAGGAATGAGGTTTGTCACCACGATTCTCGCAATGATCAGATCAGCCGTGCAGGCGGCGCTATCCGTCACATGGCGCTGGTGTGCAAGGTCAGGCAAATGGGTCGCCAAAGCCGCTCAGGCGGCTGCATCCCTTCCGGGATCTTTGATCGGCAGCCTCTTTGGCAGCGCGCCTCTGCCCCCTGCCCCGGAACCGAGCTCGGAGGGTGTGGATGCCGTCAAGGACGCGCTCAACACTCTGGCCGATCGCCGCCGGAAGATCGATGCGCAGGATCAGATGATGCGCCGCTCAGATCCTGTTGGCGAGACCATCCATGCTTATGCGTCTGCGTCCGAGTGTGAGCGGTTGGACATGGATCTTGATGCCCTGCCAGAGCATGTGCGGGTCTGGCTTCTGACGCGCACGGAAGCCGACCTGAAACGGCTCGCCGCAGCAGGTCCGGTGAAATGCGGCCTCGTTGCCGCTGGCAAGCGGTCCGGCATTGTCGGCATCGAGCCTCCAAGCCCTGATCAGCCGATGTCACCAGAACCTGTGGTGAGAAGGCTCGATGCAGACGAGCTCTTTGCCAGGATCGCCAGAGCGAAGGGCGTCCACGGAAGAGTTCCGATGCATTAAAGCGGGATTCGTCCTCGATGCGGCAGAAGGCCCAGCGCAGTCTGGGCCTTCTGCCTTCCAGGTACTGGTTTATCGCGCGACAGCCTTCAAAGCGTCTGTCCGTTGCCTGAGGGCCCGGCGCAGACGTGCGACCTCTTCCTCAAGTTCCCCGACACGGTCGATTGCCGCCACCGCAATTTGCGACATCTGTTGAGCATCCCCGCGAGCAGAAGCCAGCGCCGTAGCCCAAGCATCCTGGATGCGCGCTTGGCGGGCTTCAGTAACTGCGCGCCCAGCACTCATGACCATGTCGGCCATCCCATAAGCCAGCAGGCCGGCAAAAGCATTTGGGTGCATCGTCATGAGGGACCTCCACAGTTGGACGGCGTTCATGAGCTCGCCTTGGGCCGGCGTCAAGGATCCCGAAGATGGCGTCCCCGGGAATTCCTTAGCGGGTTCAATGAGATCCAACGTGGCGCAGCATCATCGACCACAGCATAGCTTGGACGACTGACAACCACTCCGCTCTGCTGCCTATGCAGCCTGACCAACCGGCTCGGGCTCGTTGACAGCTCCGAACCGGAGCAAGTTCGTACTTAAGATTCCGTCGCGAGGCCCTCGAATATGGGGCGAGATCCACCTTAAGCGGCGCAAGGTCCCTCCGGGGCCATGAGGCTGTAGCCGGAAATGCCCGCGGACCTCGGTGCGCCGTCCGAGTTTTCTGCCCTGCCCTTGTGCCGTGTCAACTGGACGCTCGAAACTGCCAGAAGTAGCGCCGATCTTATAAGCCTTAAAGAAGCTGAACTTCTTGGCGACTTCTTGCGCATTCCGTCCACGACGTCTTGCGTCGTCAAGTGGCGCATAGCTTACTATAGGCCAAGGCTTTTGGTCCTTCACCTCCTCCGCCGTTCCCATATAGGTAAGAGCAAGCAGGCCAAACGACTCGATATCCTCGAGCACGTCGTTGATGACGACACCGGCTCGTACAGCTGCCTGTTCTACAGGCTCAGTAAAGTCATTCCCAGGCTCTGGCGAGCAGACGAGTGGGTAAATCAGACTACCATTCATCCTGTTATCATTGATGATGATCCTCTTATCCTCAGTCCAGCCGATACGACGCCAGTTGTTTTGCCCTGGGGGTGTAAGGATCGCTGTGAAGTTGACCTGCTCCCCATTTTGATTTCGATCCCCGCCGATGAAGAGCGCGCGCACTTGCATTCCCTCTCCGATCATCAAAGAACGGTCAGGGAGATCGAGGTAGGTAAGCTTTCGCCGCAGTGCCTCTGCCCGGCCACGCTGACGGATTTCACGGGAGATGGTGGCACCGCTGAGTGCATTGACAACGTTAGCAGACAGAACCGCAGCGGTCGGAGGCTGGCTGTCAAGTGGTAGAACAAAGCGCGCAATCGTCGTTTGCCACAAGATCTGTGACATCATCTCGTGAGTGATCCTCAGGTTCCCTGCCTTCCAGACGTCGTACATCTCGATGGTGATGGTCGAGTAGAGTTTAAGGGCACATCCGTCGTCCTTGGCCGCCCTCAGTAACATCTCACGGACGTCGCCAAGAGGGACAGACCCGGCGTTTGACGCCTTCAGAACCCTCCGTGCACGCAACCGGTAGCCCTTTGCGTATGCGTCAAGCCAAGTCTGCATCCGACATTCTCCCTGGTTCTCACTATGGAGGTACCGGATCCACGGATTGCTGTCCGGAGGGAAAATGCGCTGACTGGAAGGATTCGTTGGTTGAGCCTTCAGGATTGAGACTCATCCAGCGGTGCAGAGGAGGGTTATGGGCGTAGTTGCCGTCTCTAGGCAAAATCCAGATTTTGCTCTGGCTGGTTCGGGTACGCTCGAAATCCATCGATCGTGAAATTGCTTCATGATGTAGAGTGATCATTCACGACAGCTGACACAGATGATGAAGGATCGTGAATGGTTTTCACGACCACGCTGAAGCTGGAGCTCGGTCCAGTGATCCTCTCGTCGGGCATGATGGCGATCGCGCGGGCGCTACCAGCGCGAGGGCGGTGTGACCCATCTTATTGCCGAGCATCTCATTGACCTGTCGGACCTTCTACGCAGCGTCGGCGACAGGGACCATACCTTCAGCATGGGCACGGACGCGGTGATGAGGAAGATCGGGACACGCGACCAYGTGCGCGAGGGCCCGAAGGAGGTCATCGATGCGCTGCCCATCGGGATCCGTGAGCAGCGGGCCGAGGTGTCGGTCATCCGTGTCGCGACACGCGACTTCCGCTGATCCAACCGAACGTGCAAAGGTGTCCTTGATGCAAGAGCCAGACCCGAGACAACGGACGAAACTGCTCAAGATCGGAACGCGGCAATGCCGCTACATCGTCTCCGACGATCCCCGTTGCGCCATCTGCTGCGGAGCCCCGACGCGGGAGGGATCGAGCTGGTGCGACTGGCACCGGAGGCTCGTCTACATCCCAGCGCAACCCGTCAAAATCCGGCGTGACACCCTGGCGTCGTAAGTAGGCAGCTCGGAACGAGCCGTCCGAAACCTAGCCAGGATGCTCATACCCACGGATAGCCTTCTCATTCTGCAACAACCTTAAGGCCAGACTGACACGTCGCGCCGCATCCTGTGCCCGTCACAGGCCTAGCCCCAGGACCGCTCCGTCACGTGCCACTAGATCCCGTCTCACGATAAAGTGAACCGACTCTGCGTATGACCCTAGACCTCGATTGGAACAGGAAGTCGGTTCGCGATCGCTGTGTAAAGGTCAAGATGAGAGTTTGGCGCTCTGATCGAGACTAAGATCGCGTAACGCGCGGGTCGATCCCAACGTTGAAGACCAGGTTTTTCCTTCCACCAGCCGCTAATAGGGAATACGCCGATCGCGTCGCGTTCTGCGAGTTCCGCTGCGCTGCCCCGCCAGATGTCTGAGTGGATCGAACCTCTGTCCCGGATGTTGGAGCMAAGTACCCAGCCATCAGTACCTACGGCTGCGAACTGCCCCTCTTCCTCAGCCTCCGCTGCCCGGTTGATGCGTTGCCGGAACTGTTGAAGAGTTTCGAGAGAGCGCTTCACCGCGAACCTAAGGGAGTGTGATGAGTAGCGATGCCGCCGTGTCCAACCACGCTCGCCTGGGTTCGGCTCGACAAAATAAGACAAGGTTACCCGAAGCTCGACATCCTGATCACCAAGGGTGAGCAATTCATCACGTGGCCACGGCAGACGATGCAGGTTCATGTCACGGGTCTTGATTTGCGAGCGCTCTTTGCGAAACGGGAGCAAAGCGTCTTCGACCATCAAAGTCGCATCGTCGCTCGCGCTATAGAGAGCCCGCGCAAGATCGGGGACACCCCAACCATACCGGCGCAACATTGCCATCTTCTGACTCTGTGAGGATCCATCGATGCGCCCCCGCATAGCAGAGGACCATTCTGCCGAATGCACTACGAGCGCACGTGCAGTCTCCGGCCACAGTTGCGGCTGTTCCGCAATGATACGAGCCGCGAAGTTCGCGCCGAGTGCAGTGGCTGCACTCGTATCCCCAAATGTCTCGAAGAGGCGCATGTGCGGGCGGTAGTGGCTGGTAATGAGTTGGAGATCGTCGATTGCGGAAGCAGGATTAATCCCATCATGGGCGAAATTGCCACCCTCGAAGACAACATCCGGTCGGATTGGCCACTGCCGCTCCCAAATGCTGGAGGTGCGGCTTGCCGGCGACAAATCGCCGGCAGGTGCAACAGCCTCCCAACCCGCATAGTCTGGATGAGTGACTGTAACTCTATCTGTATACGCTCCAACTACAAGGGCATTCCAAGCCTGCGCCGGACTTTCAACCTCCTCTAGGTCATTGCGATCAGGATAGGCATGGGCCTCAATGTCTCCTCGCAGGTTCCCTGCGGCCAAAACCATCAGCCGCCTGCGATCACCTCCACCATAGCAGAGCTGATCAATTGCCGAGGACCAGGATGAGGGCCGACCCCGGCCAAGCCCAACATCGCTCGTTATGGCCATGCAGAACACCCGCCGCCGCCGCGGCGCGTGCTTCTCGGCCTTGCGAATTCCGTCGCTGGTTAATGCCCCATACAGCTCAGGATCACTCTGTCCCGCTGGTGGGAGAATCTTCACGGTTTCAAGTCGATGTCTCAACTCGACCGGAGCGCCATGACTAAGCGCAGTCTCAAGATCACCGTAGAGCGCGACGCCAGCCATCGAGGTACCGTGCCCGTTCCAATACGCACTGTCCCCGACACCCCAAGAATTATCGTACGTGTGCTGGTCGGCGGCTTCCAAAGCAGGTTCGATCAGGGGGTGAGCTCGCGTTGCGCCGCTGTCGAGGATACAAATTGCAGGCGCCAAGGCATCCGGCGGGTCGATCCGCTCGACGAGATCGCCCGCCCAGTCTGCCTGCTCGGTCGGTCGCATCTCAAGGAAAAGCGATGGGGTGTCCTTGGCGATACGAAGCTCTGCGACAGCATCGGTGTTTTCAACCAAGCGCGTCATAGTTGCCTCATTGKCAAGCGCGAGCACTACGTCACGCTCGGGAAAGCTGATCGCGTGCTCCTTCAACGCGACATTGAGGCGCTGAGCTACCCTGCTGAAGGTGTCCAGACGCCCATCTCGGATCCAGACCTCCCACCACACTTCTCGCCCGGATGCTGGGAACAATGCCATATGGTCAGTAAAGAGCGAGCGTACCACCGCAAGCCTAATATCGTCGATCCGGGCAACTAGGTTCTCATTCTTGGGCCGACCTGTCCGTGTGTCCTCGTCACGGTACTTCTCGATCTTTTTGGTGAAGAAGTCCGCTGATCGTTCGGGCACGAACACGGTTGCCGAGACGGTGTCCTCACCGCCAACTCCAGGCCGCACTGCTACCAACTCGATCGCCGCTGGCTTGTTCTCCAATCCTTCCACCGCAGCTCGTTCCGCGGTCGGTATCTCAAACTCTAGGTAAAATCCCTTCTCACCTTCAGCAATCGCCTCATCACGAGCTGCAATTTTGTCGCGAGCCACCGCAATAGCTGTACCGATAGCTACTCCAAGCTTCTCGGCATGAGCGGCTCGAACTCGTGCAGGTGGCAAACCGGTGATGACTGTCCGAGGTGAAGTATAGGCTTCTGGCTCTCCGCCACCTTCGACATGGAAGTGCGGCCGGTTGCGGGGGGGACGTGCCATTGATAATCGACTACCTCAAACTGCGGCAGCTCTACGCTCCGTCAAGGTCGAGAGCAAGGTCGATGTAGAAATATCATCCTGATCTGACAAGACGGCGATCTTCGCCGCCTCGTCGGCCGCCCGTGACAGCTCGGCTTGGCTCAAGCCTCCCGTCACCTCAAGAACGGATGCCCAATCAATGGCCTGTAGATTGAACCCACTTAGATGCGCCTCCAAAATACCTCTTGCAATCTCCATTGTCGGCAGATCGTACATGATGATGTCATCAAATCGGCGAAACAGCGCTTTATCGAGCAGTTCTGGATGGTTTGTTGCTGCTACAATTACACTTGGGCCGTCATCGTTCTCTAAGAACTGTAGGAAGGAGTTAAGGACACGCCGAATTTCGCCTACATCATTTGGACCGGAGCGTTGCGCGCCAATCGCATCGAATTCGTCGAAGAAGTATACGCCCCGTTGAACCGCAATCGCATCGAAGATCAGACGCAATCGAGTAGCAGTTTCACCCATCAGCTTGCCAATTAGGCCGTCGTATAGAACGGTAAAGAGTGGAAGCTTTAGCTCACCCGCCAGTGCAGCAGCAGTCATTGTTTTGCCTGAGCCAGGCGGCCCAACCAGAAGTAATTTACGGCGTGGTGTGAGACCGCGTGCCTTGAGCCGCTCCTGCTGGCGCTGCTCTGTCAGAACCCGTGCCAATCGATTGTGCAGATCTGGTGTTAGCACCATACTGTTGAGGCGGATGTCGGAATAACGAGCAGCAAGCATGCTGCTCAGTTCGCCCTTAGGCTGTGCTAACGGCACGGGTCCAGCGCCTCGCCGGCCTACTGATGCGCCCCTTCCCTTTGCAGTATCAATTAACTCCCGCAGTTCCTGTGCAAGCTTGCCATGCCCTTGCCGCGCTTCATGCGCGGCAAGCTGCGTCGCCACCGACAGGAATCGGTCATCATCTCCGGCAATATGACTCTGCAGCAGAGCAACTATATGACGTGATGTACTCATTGCACCGATCTGAGCTTAGGGGATCAAAGGACAACATCCTGCCGATCAGGGTAACCCACCAAATCGGATAACGATGCATTTGTCCAACCAATTTGGCGGTAGTGGTTACTGCTCACGATATCGGTTGCAATCTTTCGTACCAAACCTAGCTTCGAGTTCCGAGGATCGGAACGAGACTTGCTAATCCTAGGCTGCCTCCTAAAGGGGCCGAAGGGCATTACCCTGGGACAGCCACTCGGCTGCGGCCTGTCACGTGCCCGTTCCGAACACTGTCGCGGTGCAGCTTGCCCGCTGATCCCAGAAGTCCGAGTTCAGTCTGAGACAGATCAAACCGGCTCGAGGTGTTTCATGGCTGACCTAACCAGTAGAGGGAAGCCGCTGCTGGACCCCGCAGCACATTGGCATACCTATCATCGTGCTATTGTTCTGATCTTCTCAATGCCCTTCAAACAGCGAGGGCGACCCGTGCTGGAGCCGCTAGCTGAACCTCACTGAGGTCCACTACGTCAACCTTCGACCCAAGCCGCCTCCGTGCGATGTCCACGATGTGGGAATGGTGCGTGAACAGGATCGGCTGCACCGTGAGGCCGAAACTCGCCAAGGTCTCCAGACCATGACCGGCCCTTTCATCATCAAACGTCGCGAACAGATCATCACCGATGAAAGGAACAGCCTCGGCCCTCGACGCATAGTCCTGTAGGTAGGCAAGACGCAGTGCAAGATAGAGTTGATCGACAGTACCCTCGCTCATCTCGCCTGTGGTGAGCGTCGTCCCGGAAGCGCGCCGGGCAGTGAGGCGGGGAACGTCATCATCCCCGATTGCCTGCTCCAGGCCAGTGAATGCTCCGGCAGTTAGCGCATTGAACAGAATACCCGCTCTCGTCATCAAGGGGTTCTGGTTCGTCGCATGGTGCCGGGCAAGGGCGGCACCGATCAGGAGAGAGCCCAGCTTGTGGACCAAGTACTCCCTTGCAGTCTCCAAGATTTGAGCCTCGGCAACGTGGCGCATCTGGTGGGCCTCCTCAGCGCCGACACCGCCCTCGATTTCGGCCAAGCGTGTTTGGTGCCGATCTCTGACGGCGTAGACCTCCTTGCCTTCCTGGTCGAGTTGGGTGTTCGCTTCGGTAAGCCGAATGAGCTCAGCCTCGGCACGATCAGCATCGAAATCGGCGAGCGCTGCCCGCAACTCTGCTTCGCTATGCTGCTCCGTAGCTGCGCCTAGCTGCTGGCGAAGTCCTCGGAGCAAAGCCTCGATCTCCGAACGGGCCTTGATATCAGCAATCAGCGATCTCAGGTCCGCTTCGGCCGGCTGATCCACTGCGGACGCTGCCTCCGCCAGTGCTTTCTGCACGCGCTCGCGGACTTCACTCGTGGTGCGAACTTTGGCGCGTGCACGGGTGAGACGCATGCCTAGGTCCTCACGGAGAACTCTGACCTTCTTCGCCTCGCCGACGCGAGCCTGGAGCTCCTTCACCGCGCTGTCGAGAGGAAGCGAAGTTAGGTCCGGAGCTAGGTCGGTAACGACCGCCCGAGCCTCGCTCTCAAACGGTCCGATCGTGTCCCGCTCCATTCCGCGGACGCGCTTGCGGAGGCTGTCGAGTTCCTTCTGAAGGCCTGGCAGCCGCTGCCATGCGGCGCTGGCGGCCGCAGCTTCGGCCAGCGACGCACCCGGCTTCAGGCCGATCGCCGCTACCGCCCTATCGAAGCAAACCCGCCATTCCGCGCAAGCCTGTTCGCCCTGCTCCTGAGCCTGTTGGAGGTCCCCTATTCGTCTTCGGGTCTCTGCAAGGAGTGCTTCGTCCTCCCGGGCCTCCGCCCAGCTCCTGGCCATGGCCTCGATCGTCTCCTCCACGTACCGGGCCATGATCAGGACATCCGCTCCCTCATAGGGTGCGAGCCTGAGCTCGTTCGCGAGTCCGTTCAATGGCACCAGCAGCGCGCGGCCGTGCTCCTCAATGGAAGCCTGTTCGTCCTGTCTCCCGCGGAGGGTGTCTCGGCGCTCCAGAAGCGAGGTCRCCGCGCTGCGCCAAGACTTCATGTCCCTCGGCTCGAGCGGAACGACGCCGGTGGGAGACCAAAGCTCCTCCCACTCGGCCAACCCGGACCCACGCGCGCGCTCGATCTCTTCCAAACCGCGGGCAAGCTCGGCTTCCTTTGTGGTTTCCTGTTCCAGCCTGCGATTGAGATCCGCTATCGTAAAGACACGCTCGGCGTCGGCAGCGATGTCGTCGGCCAGTCGATCGGCGTCGGATACGAGTTGCTCAAACCGAAATACGCCTTCAGCAACTTTCTCTGGCTGAAACGCCTCCTCGCCGAACAACGCGGAGCGGATCAGGCTCCATGCCTCCCAACGCTCCGTCCTCGTGGCATCCAGTTGCTCCCGCGTGGGCACGTCCCCCTCTCGACGAAGCGTAGTGAGCTGAGCCCGGAGCTGTTCGACTCCTGCCTCGCACGACCTGACCCGATCGGTTTCCTGCGCCGAACGCGCGGTGAGCTCATCCAGGGTAGAGCGATAACGCTCGATGTCCTCGGTAGACGGTAGCGGAGCGGCGGCAAGCGCCTCCAGATTGTCAATCGAAGGCCTCAGACGAGCCGCTTCCTCGCGGAGGGTACGGATATCCCTTGCAAGCGTCTCAGCCGCTGCCCTACCGCTCTCGACCTTCTTGAGGTCGGGCTTCAGAGCGGACAGGCGACTGCGGAACGGCGCCGGGTCGACAGGCGCATCGGTTTTGGCGCGGCGTCCGGCGTGGGCCTTAAGTGTGGCCTCTTCCGCGCTCAAAGTGTCTCGGATGGCGGTCAGCCGTTCCAGCAGGGAGCGGCCTTGATCCATGTGTTCCTGGACCCGGACCAGCCCGGCATCAGTTGGACGCCTTTCAGCAAGGTCCTTCCCAGGCCCGCAGCCGAGCCTCGCGCTTAGTTCAGCGAGATCCCCTTCCAGCTTGGCCGCCTCGGCCTGAACCCTCGGGCGATCGCGCAGCGTTAGGCGATAGGCTTCGACGCGGGAATACAAACCGTCGATCCTGGCCGATTGGGCAACAAGCTCGTCATTGACGCGAATGCTGTCGTGCTCCAGCTCGATCTCTCGCTCTTCAAGGCGTGACTTCTCCAAGTCTCGGATCGCCTCGTCATGCTGGTCGAGAGCCGTCTCGAGCTCCCTCAAGTTGACATTGCTGATCTGCGGGAGCGCTCCGAAGCCCTCCAAACGCTCTATCTCGGCATCGATCTGCCGGATAAGGGGTTGTGCAGCCTTGAGCCGCTTGAGCCGAGCGAGGTCCGCGATGCCGTTGGCCTTCAGCTCACTGATCTCGTGCAGACGCGCCTCGGCACTGGCGATTTCGGAGAGGATCGCCTTGTAGTCGCTGCTGCGAAGCTCCTTGTCCTTGATCGTCTTGCGGGCAGCCTCATACTGACCCAGCGCCTGGTGCAGGCGACGATCCCTGGCGCGAGGGGCGAACAATCTGGCCGCATCTGCGTCCAATTGGGAGCGAATGTCGGAAAATCCGCGCAGGCCGGAAGCCGCCGTAAACAATGCGGTCGCGAGGTCACCATCACTGTCGCCAAGTTCCTTTGCGCTTGCGCGGAGGGACGCGGCATTCAGGCCGAAGGCGCGCAGGAAGACCTCACGGCCAATGCCGCCAAGGAATGGGACAAGCGCGTCGTCTGCGAGTTCCTTGTCGTGGGCGTCGATAAGGGTGCGCTTGTATCCTTTGCGGCGCCTGAATGTCAGCGCAGTCCCGTCCTCCCGCGCCACAGTGGCCCCGATACGAAGATCCTTGCTGTCGTGCAGGAAGTCGAAGTCGGTGCTCTTCTCGAATCCGAATAGTAGATCCGCAATTGCGGACAGGCACGTGCTCTTGCCGGCTTCATTCGGTCCGTAGACTACATGCAGCAGTGCGTCCGTCCTGAAAGTCAGGCGCTTGTTGGTGAAGGAGCCGTAGCGTTCGAGATCAAGACTGCGCAGTCGCATCGATCAAGCTGCCTTTCCAGTCATGGCCCGTGCTACGACGAGGCTTTGCGCCTCAGCCATCAGCATGTCCAGGTCGTTCAGTTCTGGAGTCCCCGCGAACGACTGCGGAAGCTTTTCCAGCAATGCGCCCACGATCTCGTGAGCTGACTGGCGCAGTTCCGCGTCATCGGAGAGGCCTGCGAGCATCGCGATCGGGTCCAGACCACCCAACTGGTTCTCCTTCGGCACCACCAGAGCCGAGGTCCGGATCTCCAGCTTCTCAAGCCATATATCCTCGTGGATGTGATGAAGGACCGCCTGCAACTCGTCACGCAACGTACCGCCCGCAGCCCTCAGATGGTCATGCAAGGGGGTTTCACCCGTGAGTGTGATGCGCAAGGCGAGAAGGCGCTCACCGAGGTCAGCGGTAGCGCTCTCGGTTTCCCTGCGGATGGCAGCCGCAATTTCGGCATCGGTTGCAAGGCTCGAAACATCGACAGCGATCGCTGCCCACCGGGCGCTGTCCACAATGACCCTTTCGACCGTGCGGACCTCCCCATCCCTGACTTCCACGATCACCGCGCCCTTCGCCCCACGTTCACGGACACTCCTGCCTTGCAGATTCCCCGGGTAGACGATCCAAGGGTTCTGGCTGAGCACTCTGTGCTCATGGATGTGACCGAGCGCCCAGTACTGGTATTCATGTGCCGCCAGTTCTTGGACTGAGCACGGAGCGTAGGTGGCGTGCGCCGACTTGCCCTCGCATGAGGAGTGCAGGACGCCGATGTTGAACCAGCCCGGCACCGCGGCCGGGTACCTGAGGCTGAAGTCGGCCGCAGTCGCGCGGTCCTCATAGCTCCAGCCATGAACTGCGACCTTCAGGTGCTCGATGTGGTGGGTCTCCGCCTTCCTGGTGCCGAAGACGGTCACCCCCTCGGGTTTCGGCATCGTCTTGGTGACGACACTTTCCGCATCGTGGTTGCCTTTGACGACGTAGACCGGAATGCCCTCGCGGGTCAGCCGGGAGATCTCCCGGTTAAAAAACAGCCCGACGGTATTGTCCTTCCACTCGCCATCGTAGATGTCCCCCGCAATGACGGCGAAAGCAACCTTCGCGCTGATTGCTTGGTCAATCAGGGCATGGAACGCCTCCCGGCTGGCAGAGGCGAAGCGCCGTGCAATCTCGGGATCCTTGGCCGAAAGACCAAGCAGAGGGCTTCCGAGATGAAGGTCGGCGGCATGCAGAAAGGAGAAATTCACGCTGGGCTCGTGTTGCTCCGGATGGGAGCCAACCTTGGCCGTTCAGCATTCCGACGAGCAAGCCTGGTGCATAGTTTTCCCCGGTTTTCACACCCCCGGCCTTCGTCGGGTATATACCCGCCTCGGTCATGCCGACGTTCAAACCGGATTATCTGCTTACGGACTCAGGATTGAATGTTCTCGGATCAGGTCAGCCAGACATACTGGCGCCGTCATCGGGATAAGCGACAAACGGTGCCAGTGCTCTGAATCCCCCTTGACGTTTCACCCGGCAATTACCAGCCTACAAGTTGTTCGGCTGCTCGCGGGGCTCCCACTTCTATTGCGGATGACGCCAGAGTCAGCATAACTCCGTCTCGAACCAGCTTCCCCTCAACAAGAAGTCCATCAACCACTTGGCTGATGACACCTCTGAGCTGCGCGCTGGTCGCTTTGAAGCCGAGAAGACGCGAGATGCTCAGGGCAATCTCTTCATCGGTCGCTCCGAGGTTCGTCGTCACAACCTGAATGACACCGACAGCAATCTCACTTGGTGCGATCATCTCCGGCTTGCGCAACCCAGGTGACATCACGTTCCGTCGGTCGCGAAGTTTCGTCTCCGCTTCCGGGAGGAACAGGAATGATCCCGTTCGCTCGATACGTCCCCGTGAAACGGCCAGTTTCACACCCTCTTCGACAGCAGCCTGGATCCTTGCTCCAGCCCGTTGCAGGCTCCAAGTGCCTCTCAGTCGCGCGACCACCTCATCGATGTGGACAGGGGTCTCCACCTTGACCACCTGCTCGACCAGGTCAGCCATGATCCCGACAGGCGTCTCGTGCAGTTCGTATGTCCCGGGTCGGGAAGGCGTCGCCTCGACATAGAGCCGCTCGGAGAGCCCGTCCTCTACAACATCGGCCAGACCGATTTCGGTCACGTCCGCCCGCTCGACTGTCACGACCTCCACGGGTACCGCCCGATGGCGCTGGGCACCGAGTTCAATACGTTCGTCGAGTTCGACTTTGGCCGCTTCGATTGCCGCGATGGTGCGCTCCAACTGCTCCTGTGGCCGCTGGAACCAGTCGGTGCTCCAGATCCGGTGAATGATCCATCCGTGATCCTCAAGGACGGCTTGTCGCAACCTGTCGCGGTCCCGGGCCGACCTCGAGCTGTGGTAGGCCGCACCATCACATTCGATGCCAATGAGGTATCTGCCGGGCCGCTCCGGGTCCGCGATCGCGAGGTCGATGAAGAAGCCCGCAATGCCAACCTGCGGGTGGACCTGGTAGCCTCGTGCCTGAAGCGCGTTCGCCACCTGCTCCTCGAAGACGCTGTCCGCCTCGCGCCCGCTCGTCTGCGCCACTGACAGACGGCCAGTACGGGCGTAATGCAGGAAGAGCTTGAACGCGAAGACACCCTTGCCCTTCGCTCTCTCAAGATCGATGTCCTCGTCCGTAATGGACGAGAAAACCTCGCAGCGCCGCTTCGCACGGCTGATCAGGACGTTAAGCCGGCGCTCGCCTCCGTCGGCACCCAACGGACCGAAGCGCATAGCCATGTAGCCTTGGGGATTCCTGGCGTAACCCACCGAGATCATGATCACATCGCGCTCATCACCCTGCACGTTTTCGAGATTCTTCACGAAGAACGGCTCGCTCGGATGGGCGTGGAAGAAGTCCTCGGTGTCGGGATTGAGCCGCCTGAGGACCTCGAGTTCATCCTGAATGGCTCGGCGCTGAGACACCGAGAAGGTCGCCACGCCGAGGGAAAGGCCGGGATGAGTCTTGGCATGTCGGATAATCGCCTCGGCTACGGTCCGCGCCTCGATCGCGTTCGTCCCGGTCCCTCCAGAGTCAAAAATGCCGTTGGGAACGTGGTGGAACCGCAATCCCATCCCGGCTTCCTGAGTGTAGGGGCTGGGCACGATGAAGAGCTTGTTCTCGTAGAACTGGCTGTTCGAGACCGCGATGAGCGACTGATGCCGGCTGCGGTAGTGCCAGCGCAGCATGCGCTGGGGAAGACCTCTTGCCGAGAATAGTCCAAGGATGCTCTCGATGTCCGCGACCTGAGCGCCCTCACCGTCATCATCCTCAGCCTGCCCCCCGGTCATCTTCGCGAAGAACTTCGTCGGTGGGAGCTGCCGCTCGTCCCCGACGACAACGACTTGCCGGCACCGCGCGATCGCACCGAGTGCGTCGACGGGCTGAATCTGACTGGCCTCGTCCATGACGAGGAGGTCGAAAGTCATGCGTCCGGGTGTCAGGAATTGCGCAACGGACAACGGGCTCATCATCAGGACGGGCTTCAAAGCCTGGACAGCGGGACCGGCCCTCTGCATGAGCTGGCGGATCGGCATATGGCCGCGCCGGCGGGCCATCTCCGCCCGAATGACCCCAACGGGACCTACACCACCGTCACGTGAAGGGATGCGACGGTGGTGGGCGCACACGACCTCGAGGCTTGCTGCCTTAATGCGCTCCCGATCAAGGTTCGCAAACTCGCGGGCGAGCCGGCCGTGGAGGTTACCGTCGAACCGCCCAAGGTCCGGCTCCTTCGCCACGAACTCAGCCAGCATGGCCTCATAGTACGCCATCTCGAAGGTCGCGTGTGCGGCAGCAGTCTCAAGCCTGCCATCGGAGAGATGGTCGATGATGGTGCCGAGACCCAACGCGTGGCCGCGGTCCGCGCGCTCGCGATACGATACCCACTTGGAAAGCTGCTCGGTATTGGCAAGCCAGAGTCCGAGCCGGTCCGATAAGCCCGACAGAGGCATGGCGCCGTCGGAAGCCACTCCAAACAGCAGGGTCGGTCCGCTCTTCAACGAAGAGAAGAGTTCGCGAAGGTCCGACGAGATACTGCTTGCATCCTTCTCGGCGCGCTGGCTCCGATCAGCGACCTCCTGTCGTTCGGGGAGCCGTGCCGCGAGGAAGCGCAGCGATCCGTGCCGCGTGATCCAGTCCACGGCAGCTGATAAGCGCTCCCAATCTGAGGAGATCCCGTTCCATGCCTCTCCGAACGCGGACCGTCCCAGATCCTCACGCGCGGCGAGCGCGCGAGCCACCTGCTGCCAGGCAAACAGCGAGCGGATCAACTCGAGACGTTCCGGCAACCGCTCGGGCATGGTGCGCAGAACCTGTCGGCTCAGGTCATCGGCCGCCACGAGCGCCCGCACGCGACCATCGACGAGCCCGAGGTTTGCGTGCTCGATCGATGCCGCGCCATCGAAGGCAGCCGGCGCAACGGACCCGAGATCGGACCAGAGCGACTTCAGCAGGGGCGAGATCTCATCGAGTACCCGCTGTAGCTGGGCCGAGCGCTCCCGCACCTCGGATCGCTCCGCGAGTCGGCCTGCGATCAGACGCGGTTCGGCGCCAAGACCACGTAGTGTCCTCATCCATGCCACGAGGGCTCCCAAGGGTGCCGACGCCGAACGCTCCCCACGCCAGTCGGCGCCGAAGGCCGACCGGCCGAATGCATCCCCGTCCCTGATGGCTTTCGCTGCGGCTTGGCCCTTCATGAGCTGGTCGAGCAGTTCGATCAGTTCCGGCGCTGGCATGTCCGGGGTCCGGACGATCGTCCGGACCAGCGCCCTGGCCTTGCGCCAATCACCGCTGAAGTACCGGAACAGCCCGGTGTTCATCGCGAGCGCCTGCCGCGCGGCAGCGACGTCGGTGTTCCAGGCCACGTCGAGGAGACGGTCTCCGACTTGGGCACGAACGGTCTCGAGAACCGCGACAGCGTCAGTAAGATCGCCAGCCTGCTCGACACCCTGATCCCAGATGGCCGCCGCGAAAGCCTCGGGACTGGCGTCCGGCGCGGCGGCAACCCGCTCGCCCATCGACACGAGACGCGAGACTGCGGCGAAGGTGTCGACCTCGCCCGTCGCCCCCAATTCCCGCTTCAGCCGTTCCGCATCAGTCCACAGGCGCAGCAACAGGTCCGCCAGTCTGCGCATCCGATCAAAGGCGCTGGCCGGAAAATCCTGGGGCAACCACGCGAGCTGCGCCTCCAAGCCGTCGACTGAGGTTTGGAGAGCTTCTGTAGAAACCGACGGTGCAAGCTCTCGTGCCCTCCGCTCGAAATCGAAGCCCAAGGCGACGAGCCCTCGAATTCCATCCGCATGTTCGTCCCAGACCGAAGCCGCGAGGGCATCGGCGGACAGGGTTGGTGCGGCCGCCAGTACATCCGCCAGCTCGCGAAGTGGCACGACGTCGTCGAACGTGCCGGGATCCGGGTGCTCGAGTGTGCGGGCAAGCTCGCCGACTTCGACCCGCAAAGCGTCTATACGTGCCTTCAGGCCCTCGATCCGGGGAACCAGCCGCTCGAGTGTGGTCGGGAGGATCATATCGAGGCCGACCCCGTTCCAGGGATGACGCGCCGGTAACCCGATGTCCTCGACCCGCTGAACCAGCTCGTGAAGGATGCGGCGACGCTCGCTGAGATCGTCCGGCGACCACGTTGTTGGTCCATCCAGTGTCAGGTCGACGGGACGCTGGCCTGCTTGTCTCAAGCGGACGAGATGCCCAAGAACCTGATAGGGGCTGAGCTCCGAGGGAGCATGGCGACGGTGCAGTCGCGTGGCGTGTCCGTTCAGCACATCCCGGGCCTCGACCAACCTGCCCGTCAACGATCCGGGGAACTCTCCCCGTGGCGAGCCGAGATCCCATGTCCGGCGCAGTTCCTCGAGGAGGATTCGTTTGTTCGCTTTGTTGCTATGGAGTTCAAGGCACGCGTCGCCGACGCCCGCTTGGTCGAGGCGTCGTTTCACGACTTCCAAGGCAGCCATCTTCTCCGCGACGAAGAGGACGGTCTTTCCATCCGCCACGGCGGACGCGATCACGTTCGCGATCGTCTGTGACTTGCCCGTTCCGGGCGGTCCTTGGATGACGAGGTTGCGGCCCTTGCGCACATCGTGGACGGCCAATGTCTGCGACCCATCGCTGTCGACAATGTGCAGCATCTCCGATGGTGAGATGTGAGCATCGATATTCACATCCTCGGAGAGGAGCTCATCGCGCGCGGAGAACCCGTCCGCAAGCAGTCCGCGGATGAGCGGCTGCTCCGTCAGCTTGCTGTCCGCCGGCCAGCTTTCAGGATCGAGATCCCGGTACATCAGGAACTTGGCGAAGGAGAAGAAGCCGAGGACGACATCATCAGGGTTTACTGACCATTCCCGCTTCGTCGAGACCGCATCGGCGACCTCGGCCATGTACGCTGCCGGGTCGAAGTCATCTCCTGGCTCGAACTCCGGGAGCTTCAGGGCGTGTACGCGGTCGAGGTAGGCCTCTAGGGAGAGGTTTGAGGCTGGATCCTCCTGCCGCCAGCGCAGGCGAAATTTCTCGCCCGCCGTGCCGCGATCAAGGCTGACGGGAAGGAGGATCAGCGGGGCGTATCGGATGTTGTCCTTGTTGTTGGGATCGATCCACTTCAGCGTTCCCAGCGCAAGGAAGAGGATGTTGACGCCCTGCTCCTCCTCGAGCGTGCGCGCATCGTAGTAGAGATCGAGCAGGCGCTTCTGAAGCCCCTTCGGGGTCATCCGCGTCTGGAGTTTCGTGTCGGCATGGCGCCGTGATACCCCTCGCACGTCGATTTCGTCAGCCTCCTCCGGCTGCGTCAGCTCGACTGAGGATGGATCCTCCTCCTCTGCCCCGTCGCGATCCTCGCGCCCAGGGACAAAAGTGAAGGCCTTTCCGTCCCGCACCAGCAGCCGGAAAATCTCAGAGGTCTTCTCGTCGACGATCTCGATCGTCTTTGCACTCTTGGAAAATCGCGGGATGTTCAGGAGGCGGTTCCGGGCCGAGAGGTCCAGCAGCTCCATCCTCGCCCGATCAAGCTTCGTCTCAAGTGGCAGATTGCTCTGAAAGACGGAAGCATCTTCTACAAGTGACATTGGAAACCATAATCAGGAGAGAAATCTCCTGAACTAAATCTCAACTCAAGACACGCATCAACTGGAGGCTGCCCTCATAGTGGCAGGAATTCGCTTAGCGTAGATTGCAGGCAACACAAAACGCTTTGCCATTAAGACTGGCTACTTGCCATTGGCCCGATATTCTCGAGCCAAGCACTGAGCAGGCTACCGCTTCGCAGCTCGGCGTCACATCCATGGCGGTCGTCTCGCCCTCGGTTGGCTTCTACGAACGCACTAATCCGAACTGGGACAGGGCTTTAACAGTCGATCTCGCCTTTGATCTTCTCGACTTCCGAGCGCGAGCTACAGACATTCTCGCAAGGGATCCCGTCACTGTCGGCATCGGCCCGACGGTAGCCGCCGCACCACATCTGAACAGCTTCCCGGCATGTGCTGGCTGCCTTGCAGGATCTGGCTTGGGCAACTTGGAAGGGCCGCAGGTTCTCCAGCCTGTCGAGAAGAGGCGACGAGCCAGGTTGATCGAAGGCAAGCGCGGATCCAAGCTGGCTTCCTGCCACGACCAGCCCAAAGACAAGTGATTTCAGCATTGCGTTTTCCCCCTACCCTCTTGGCGCACGCCAGCCGGCGGCTTTGGCTTCATCCTCTGAACAAAACCAGCGCTCGCCCTTGGCTTCATCGATGGTCGTGCGAGCGTAGTTACGGCTGCCCGGCAGATGGTAGATCCGCTCCGAGCTTGAGATGTTGCCCTTGATGGCACACTGGTGGTCCGATCCTGTCGAGGCCTCGTTGGGCAGCCGTTCACCACGGCGCCACCCCCACGGCTTGACGAAGGTGCCCGCCCACAGACCGCGCTTCGCCCGTCGGGCTTCGTCCTCCTCGCCAGAATAGCGGCCATCGGAGTATTGAGTGTATTCGACCGCCCAGCCCTGTCGGATGAGTTGGCCACCGATGTCCCGGCCATTGGCCTCGCAGGTGGCGACGATGCGACCGTAACGATCCCGGTCCTGTTCGTTGCAGGTTACCCGACCGTTGCGGCCGATGATTGACGCGAGCGCATCGGCTGCCTTTGAGCCACAAAGATACCGAGCTCCGGATGCGTCATTGCAGATCTGCTGGCTTTCCGGGCCGTCAACGCCATACAGGCGGATGCGGGCTTTCTCGCCTCGGATGGCAATGGTGTCTACGTCGATAACATCGGCCTGACCTGAGAGGGATTGAGCTGTCACAGGTGATGTCAACGCGATGAAGGCAAAAGCGACTAGAGCGGAACGCAAACTCATTTTTCAGATCGAATCTTTGAATGGTCAGGAATGGATTGGCTGGTCTTCAATTTCTGATTATTCGCATCGTATCAGCACACTGATCTGCTTGGCCTGATCGGCGAGGTCGGCTGGGGCCACGACCTGGCTCGCTGTGCCCTGCTCGACAGATACCTGACTGCTCTCCAGGAAGCTGGCCGCCAGCGATCCCTTGATGGCGAAGTTGACGTTCTGAGGAATGTCGCCATTCGTTGCGACCATCACATTGAGAGCATTGAGTTTGGCCGATACGACACCTACGACATTGCCGTTCTGGTCAAAGAGCGGACCACCCGAGTTTCCGGGCTGCACCGGGGCCGACACCTGAAGGTACCTGCTGTCATCCTTGAGCCCGGAGAGGGCCGTGACATTGCCAAGGGTGAAGTTGCCCGAACTGGACAGAAGCGTGGTCAGCGGGAAGCCAAATGCAGCAACTCCCTCGCCGAGCCGGATACCCAGTCGCATACCTGCTACCTTGCTGGGCCTTAAAGGCGTTCTGAGGAGAGCAAGGTCATTGGTGCTGTCTTTGGCCAGAACTCTACCGGAGACAACATCACCGTTGTCGGCCTTCACATCGATGGATGAGCAGCGATCCACGACATGAGCATTCGTCAGCACATGCCCCTCGCGGGACACGAAGAACCCGGTACCCGAAGACGAACTTTTTCCGTCAGCTTCCACCTTCGGCGTTGGTGCAGGAGCTTTAGGTTCTGAGGGGCGAGCGACCGCGACCGTTTCCTGAGGCGGCGTCATCGTCGGAGCCTCGGTGAAGGGAGCCCCCGTCATGGTTGCCCAGAGGGAACCAGAAATGAGGGTTGCCACCCGCTCCATGTGAAGGTGGGTTTCGCTGCCCTGCCAGAACAGAAAGAAGCCCAGCACGCCACGCCCATCCTCATGGAACCGGATATAGGCATCGAGACCATTGGCTGTGGACATCGATACGACGAAGAAGTCCGGCTTCAGGATCTTGTAGTGGACCCTGCCGCCCTCGGACAGAACCTTCTCGAGGAGACTCTGGTAGTTCGCGACGAGAGTCGTGCCGCCGAAATACGAATAGGCCAGGGATGCCCGACCCTGGGGATCTGACCAGGAGATGCCGTTCTCGTCTCTCTTCGCAACCAGTCCAAGGCCGAGCGGCACCCAAATCGGATGGCCACGGCTGGGATGGGGGATGGGACGGATATTCCATGTCTGCAAAAGAGGCATCGCGCTATTGAGCACCTGCCCGAACAGGTCTGCATCAACGGACCCATTCGTGATCCGCCCGTAGTCCCGCTGGTAATTCGAGATGGCCTCGAAGAGCCGGTTGCTGAAGTTCACGTTCGGAACGGCAGGCCAGTATCCGTTGGCGGTCAGCAGGACCTGAAGCTTGATCCGCTCATCGATTGTCAGCTGGGAGAAACTTTGCTCGGCTTGCTGATAGCCAGCGGGTCGACGTTGAGCAACCGCCGGTTCCGCCATGGCGAACAAGGCGATCAGTAGCAAAACCCAACGCATCATCAAACTTCCCTACACGGCGATACTTGCCACGAGAATGCCACATTTCAGCTTTGGAGCGCTATAGCTTTGGTGACGCGCCCGTTGTTTTAGCTAGCAATCATTCACTCCGGGTTAGGTCTACGGGTAACTCAGGCGTCGCAGAAGTTGAAATTGTACTGGCTAGGGATACGGCCCCACCTGCCCGCCTCTGAGCAGATAGCCGCGTCGCCGCTTTCGCCGGAGCCAGGTCTCGAGGGCTTCCATTGCACATGACTGGTTTTCGTAGAGCTCGACCCTCCGCTGGCCTGGTCGACCAATGCGGCCCCACTCACGGATCAGGGTAGCATCACCAAACAGGCTGCGCTCGATCGACAGGACATAGTAGCGAGCCATGTTGCAGCTTGGATCACACCTGTGAAGGATCAGATATTGGATCGTGTCTTGAGCCATGCGCCAGTGTCGCGCGGGCACATGGACGAGGTCCAATCAAAGTCCTGAATCCTTTGAGCTCTAACGATTCACATCAGTGATGAAGTCTGTTGGCCGCCCTTTCCGATCAAAGCCTCCTGTGTGACCAACCTCGCTGACGGCTGTGCCCTCATCACGGGTGGAGCTGTGCTTGTCCGACCGATCTGCAACTGAGACCGAGGACCGCTTCGCTAACAGGTGTCCGGTGCACACACGACGGTCATGGTGTCTTGAGGATAAGACCAGCTCTCTTACGACATTCTTCGCCTCCTCATGGCCAAGAGTTCGACGGCGAGGTCAATTTTCCCGGATTTCACCATACGGGTTAGCGCGCGGAAGTAGCCGCCCGGGTTCTTGATCCGGCTTTCCCCGCCGTTCTTGGCGACGTCGTCCTCGTAGAGCTGCAGGACGTAGATCACGGCTATGGCCGCCCTGACAGTGCCAATGTCTTCCACCGCCTCGGCCCAGGCACTCTCGTGCGCTCCGAGGGAGGCCCGCAGGTAGCGCCCGGCGGCCACGATATCGCTCAGGTCCTGCACCGGTTGGCCGTAGTCGCCCAGGGTGGGGCAAGCCTCAAGGATCAATTCTGGTGATAGGTGCTCCGCGGTTTGTTCGTTTGGAAGAACCGCCTCAGCTTTCTTCGGAAAGCCGTTGTTACAAGACTCACTAGGAGATCCGTTGTTGTTATTATTGTGCCGGAATCTGGTTCCTCCATTGCCCGTATCTAAAAAGGCCTGTTCGGCGCGACTTCTCAACAGAGACCAATCGTCAAGGATACTTGCGGGAAGAGAAGCTTTCGAGCGGGCTGGGGTTCTGGCTTTAAGAGCTTTCAGATCCTCTTCCAGAGCGGTCCGATCGAACTCCGGATAATGCTCGGCAAGGGCGCTGATTGCCTCTTCGGTCGCTCGCCGGCAAATGGTAACCTCATCGAAGGCTTGCTTTTGGGTCTGCCGCAACTGCTTCTGCTCAATCAACAGCTTGGTCCACTCGCCCCGTCGGGCATAGACCGGCGTCAGATCGAAGCCGAAGGCATCGATAATCTCACCTGCTAAATCTTTGATGGCATAGCGCTTCCCGTTTGGGGAATCTTTGGGAATGATCAGCCCGAGATCAGTTAGCCTACGGATGGACTTCCTGATGGCGCGATCCGTCAGCCCCGTCCGGCCGACGAGATAGTCGTTGGATGGCCAGACTAGGAGGCGCTCCCAGTCCTGCTCGCCCCAGCAGGCCACGAGTTCCGACAGGACCACCCGGGGAGTGGTCGGTAGTTCCAAAGCTTTTACGGAATCCCTGGCCGCCGCGGACAGTTCTTTACGCGTTACTGTGCGCCCTGCTTCGAGCGCAAGTTCTCTCGTGGCCAGAGCAGCATGTCTCAGCCGCCGGCCTCCTGACGATGCGAGTTGCATCGTACCCTCCATGTTGAGGGCAAAGCGGGAGCGCTCACCGAAACCGATGCTCTTGACACTCAGCTTGTCGGGATGGCATAAGGATGCTGCAACACATTCGCTTACGCCCACCCCTCGGTGGGTCTCCAAAGGCCCTCGAAGTTTCCAGCTTCGTGGGCCTTTTGCTTTGCCTGGTTTACGTCACGACAT
>NZ_JBFUMH010000019.1:0-53974 GCF_054049475.1 Microvirga sp. P5_D2
CCAGTACGAACTCACCCCAGTGCTGTAGTTCATGTTCACCAGAAGGTTCTTGCAGCCCTCGATCACAAGTCCTGCATGAACCAGCTTGGTACACTCGCCGGCGACAGTGACCATCTGGACGTTCTTGTTGGGTTCGGCTTTCTTCTTCGACTTCGCCTGAGGAGCGGCTTCCACGCTGATCGTGGCTGCAAAGAAGAGTGCAATCGCGAGAGACAGCTTCATAGCATGCCTCCATCATAGCTCGGGTTTGACTATAAACCTGCCGCCCCAGCGTTGTCGATCGAACTCGCGCTATACTCGCCTTCAGGTCAGATTTTGAGACTCTCCTCCCCTTGAAGAACGCCTGCATTGCCCGCGTAAGCGGACATCGGAGCTTCTTCCGTGATGTGCCCGTAAATCGCGGCGTGAGATTGCAAACCCGCCAAATTTCGCCGAACAAACATTTTGACAAGAAGTCTGTGAAAGGCAGGCTGAGTACGGCCGCATGCTGTACTTGGTGGCGGCATTGCCTCGGCAGTACAACATGAAGCATCGCCCCTCGGTCGGCGATCAGGTCAGATACCCCCTTCCCAAGATCCCACCACGACGGCTCCAGTGGGATCGGCTCAATTCCACCATGAAGCTCTTTATACGGCGAAATGCCTTCGGAATAACTTGAGGAATATCGTGTCGACGATGCTTGCCAACTCTTGGTACCGCAACTAGCCTTCCTCCGCTGGGGACAGGGCGACAACGGCAGAATGGCAAAACGATACCATTCGCCAATGGAGAGGGAGTCCAGACGACAATGGCAACGGGTACTGTGAAATGGTTCAACGAGACCAAAGGTTACGGCTTCATCCAGCCGGACACCGGCGGCAAAGACGTTTTCGTGCACATCAGCGCGGTTGAACGAGCAGGTCTGCGTGGCCTTGCTGAAGGTCAGAAGGTCTCCTATGAGGTTGAGGCGGACCGCCGCTCCGGTAAAGAATCGGCCGTGGATCTGAAGACGGCCTAATCAGAGCCGCATACCCTCAATCAGGCCGCTCCGTGGAGGGCCGACTGCCCCACAGCAGAGTTGAGCGCTCGTCGGGCCCTCCGGTGCTGACGGTAGCTCGGCCAGTGCCATGGAGCGGCTTTGAAAAGCAGGGTCTGCCGTGACCTCCGGGCCAAACCAGGCCAGCGGCTGAAACGTTCGCGCTGTCGTGTCGTGCTGGAACGCAATGCTGATCAGATCAAGCGGCGCCGGGGCGATGAAGCGCTGGAGGGTCGTGGTGTGAGCGCCAATATTCACGCTGATGCTCAGATGCTCAGTCCGCCCGATGGTCAGTTCCAGCAGAGCCTCGGCCTGAGAGCGGGGGATGGGCGTGGCCTGCTCGACAGGGCCATTCGGGTGGTGAGTGACCAGAATAAGCTGACCTGTCTCACCCTCCACCTGCACACGGGCGCCCCGCTCCGGGCGGTCCGGGAAGTAGCCCTGCCGGACAAGGTGACCTCCCCTCTCCCTCTCGATCAACCGAGCCAGGACGGGGGCAAGCAGAAAGACACGGGTGGTGCTCATCGCGTGTTGGCCTTCCACAATAGGTGATGCTGGTGTGAGCCAGCCCCTCTCAAGCTAGGGTGTAAGGACGAGCCAGGGAAGAGAGTTCGGCACCATTCCTGCAAACATTGGCTCATTGGCTCTGATCGAGTGGACAGATCCTGACGGTTAGGCCGCCATTGCCGGCGCAAGAAGCCATTTTACTTGGGCGCCAGGGTTCTCCATCCGGCCCCACGAGCCCCTCCGCCTGTAGCTTCAGCAGATGCGCAACCACGTTCCGTTCGGCCGCACGCCTGAGCCAGGGACGCGTCTTCGAGTAGAGCCGATCCACCAGGGATGCGTCGCAAATTTGGAGCTGGGACGCGAAGACGGCTGAGGTCTCGTCTAAGTTCAGCCAACGAGCAGAGCGAACTGTTCTGCAGACACCGTCAATTTAACGAGCTGAAGGCAAAGCGCCTCACTCGGGCGGCAGTTCAGAAGCCCACTGCAATGCACGTCACCTCGGCCCAAGCCGTGAAGGCTCGGGCGCGGGACTGGCGCTGATCAGTGGCGGTGGTGTTGGCAGGACGGCGGAAGTGATTGGCAACTTGGTCATGAACCGAAAGAAAACGTTGAGCCTGCCCGGCTGACTTAAACTTTTTCATGATGCGCTCACGTCGTCGGGTCGGCTGATGAGAGTTCTCCGCTCGATTGTTGAGCCCTTTATGTTGCCAGTGCTCGACGCTGGGCATCACGGCCCTCTTCGCGGCAGCATAGCTGGCCAGTTTGTCCGTGATCATCACCCGAGGTGGACGGCACTGACGTTTCAGAAGCTTTCTAAGCAGACGCTTGGCGGCTTTCGCATTGCGGCGGCTCTGAACCAAGATGTCGAGCACGTTCCCATGTTGATCCACGGCGCGCCAGAGCCAATGTTTCCGGCCCGCAGCTCATGACAACCTCATCGAGGTGCCACTTGTCTCCCGGTGCCGGAAGACGCCTGCGGATCTGGTTCGCAAAGCCCTGGCCGAACTTCATCGCCCATTGCCGCACGATCTCATGACTGACCTCGATGCCGCGGGCTGCCAGCATCTCCTCCACCATGCGCAGGCTCAAAGGGAAACGGAAGTACAGCCACACGGCATAGCTGATCACCTCAGCCGGAAAGCGATGGCGGGCATAGCGAGGATCACGTGTCGGTTTCATCCCTCACGTATGGCTCCATGTGGTCACCGCCGCGCTAACCAGACGATGCCCTCTGTGTGCCACTTGAAAGGGGGCCGGAGCGAGGTCAGTTGGTCGCTGCCCATGGCGATACGGCTACGGTCGGCATGCGCACAAAGCATAACTCCCTTACATTAGAACCACTCCCGAATAAGGGGCTGAATATCCATATAAGTTCCATCACAGACAACCAGAAATTCCTCGATAGTCGAGGCAGTTAGCACCTAAAGGCATGGCATGTTCGTAACTTACATCCTCTCCCAAATCCGCGCGTATCTGCGTTATCGCGAGACGGTTCGTGAGCTGTCGCAGCTCAATGATCGTGAGCTCAGCGATCTTGGCATTGTGCGGTCCGACATTCACACCGTCGCGCGCGCTTCTGCTGCTGCAGCCTAACTCGCTTCAGCTTCGCAGAAGATGCTCAGCCCGCCCTTCGGCGGGCTTTCGCATGTCTTGGACTCGCGAAAAAGAACAGAACGCTGAAGCTTTGTTCCGGCAAATTCATGTGTGTGCAATTCGCTACCCTAAACCCGTTCGACTCTCGTGTGCCCTCCGCTGGTCTTCACGTGCTAAAGAAGCCCAGAAACGCTCATTCGGGCTTCTCTGAACCCTTCTCCGCTCAAGTACCCAAGTCCCTGATCATTCAAAGCCTCGATCCATGATGAAAGCCGACCTCTTCTCCAAGGCCCAGGAGCAGCGTCCCAAGCCGCTCGCCGCCGAGATCCGCCCGCAAACGCTCGACGAGCTCATTGGGCAGCAGCACATCCTGGGGCCGAACGGGCCCTTGCGGCGGCGCGTCCGGGCCGGTCGTCTCGGCACAGTCATTCTCTTCGGGCCTCCAGGTGTTGGTAAAACCACGATTGCCCGCGCTATCGGCCTGGAGATGAAGAAGGAGTTTCGATCGCTTCACCCGGCCAACAGCAACGTCTCTGACATCAAGGCTGTGGCTCAGGAGGCTCAGGCCAAGGACATTCTGGTATTCATTGACGAGATCCACCGCTTCAGCAGTGCGCAACAGGACTATCTCCTCGATCTCACCGAAACCGGCACCTTCGATCTGATTGCTGCAACAACCGGAAATCCCTATCACGTTCTCACCCCGGCTCTTGTCTCCCGCGCATCCATTTTCCAGCTGGAGCCGCACTCACTAGACGACTTGCGGCAGGTCGTGGAGCGCGCGGTCGCCTTTCTCATGAGCCACAAGGATTTGAACGTCAGCCTTGATGACGATGCCATGAAGCAGCTCATCGGACGGGCAGGAGGTGACGCCCGCCGTGTCTTGAACGCCCTTGAGACACTGGTGCTCGGCTCCGAACCCAGTTCAGCTATCTCGATCACGGGAGCCCTGGTGGATGAGGTCTACCAAGCCTCGCCCCTGCCGTTTGATCGTAAAGGCGACTATCACTACGACACGATCTCCGCCTTCATCAAATCGATGCGCGGCTCGGATCCGGACGCCACCCTCTATTGGCTGGCCCGCCTGATCCATTCCGGTGAGGATCCTCGCTTCATCGCCCGTCGCATTCTCATCCATGCTTCCGAGGATGTGGGCCTTGCTGACAACACAGCCCTTCAGACCGCAGCCGCGGCTCTTACAGCCGTGCAGCATGTCGGCTACCCGGAAGCCCAGATCGTTCTGGCGCATGCAGCCTTGCACATCGCCCGGGCACCGAAATCCAACTCGGTCTGCCGCGGCATCGGTGCGGCAATGGCTTATGTCAAATCGCAGCCCATGATCCCGGTGCCCCCGCACCTGCGGGACGGGCATTATGCCGGAGCGGCCAAACTGGGACACGTCGGCTACCGGTTTCCCCATGATGATCCGCGTGGCTGGGTTGAGCAGACCTACGCACCCGGGATCCAGCCCGGCCAGTTCTACCAGAGCGATGGCCGCGGCAGTCAATCGTTCGAGGCACGAGCTGATGCCTGGTGGGAGCGCGTTACCGGTCAGCTGCAGCCACAGCAATGGCAGGAAGTGCCCGGCAGCAGTTGAGGGGAAAGTCGGAATGGAGCCACTTCCGCCCCTGCATGGGAGGAGGATACGATCCACAGGCGGAAAGTAATGAACACTGCACCGTTTGAAATCATTCCGGCCTGGCGGATCGCACGGTTGAGGACGGCCTTGCGCGATGCGGAACAGCGTGGCGCAAACCCGGATGATGAAGGTCACGATCTCCCCCACCGCGCCCTGCAGCGTCGCTTTGCTCTGGCCCGGGGACGCACGAAACGTCAGCCGGAACGGGCCTCCAAGCCAAAGACCACGCGAAAAGGCCGCAGCTTTCCGCACCTGAAACTGGTCATCATCTGGCGCGCTATCCTGAGCTGTCGCTCCTCGGCTTGGAGGCAGGGCGATGCGGCGCCGTTTGGCAGCATTCGCAAGGCGCACGATCAGGCTGTTGCTGCGTGCCGCGCCGCCGGCCTTGCACCACCGCGCTATCGCACCGTCTATGTCCTGTGGCATCGCGGCGTACCATCGGCGGACGTCGTTGCCGCGTTGCGAGGCGAACGTCAAAATTCGACGGGTTAACAAACGGGCGGCTTGTGCCGGTCCCGAGACCGCTCGCCGTGCACCACTCGTTCGATCTCCTCACCGCCAGCGCCGACTGCTCCCGCAGGATCGATCGGTGTTTCCAGTTTCTCCGGAGCGACCGCGAACAGTGGGCTGTTGCGCTTTGATGGGAGAGCAAAGTGCGCCAGCAGCGCGAGTGGGGCCATGCTGGGCATCACCGTTGCAAGCGCCGTCAAGGGATCGCGGAGGAGCAGAGCTGCAACGGCGGTTCCAGAGAGTCCAACGCCCATCTGCAGAAAGCCGGCCAGAGCCGAGGCCGCCCTCCCCGCGAGTTCATGAGTGGCGAACACGCACTGGCACGAACCGGTTCCCGTGACAGAAATCGTAGCAACCCGAGCGCTCAATTCGAATGAGGTCAACTGATTGCTCGGCTGTCAGTCCTTCAACGGCTGGAACCTAAAGCCAAGCCTCACGTTCAGATCCTTATCTGACACTACCGGACGCGGGGATCCCAACCGATGCAACGCTGGCCTGAGCGCCTCTGGATCGTCCGCCATGGCGAGGGTGTTGTCACATTAACCCGAGTGTGAGAGCGAGGCATGTAGATGGACCGGCATGATCAAGTCCGTCAGCTACAAACGCCACCGCTTTCCACCCGAGATTATTGCCCATGCGGTCTGGCTCTACTTCAGGTTCCCATTGAGCCTGCGGCTGGTCGAGGAGATGTTGCTCGAGCGCGGCGTCGTTGTCTCCTACGAGACCGTCCGCCGATGGGCGCTGAAGTTCGGGCCGGCGTACGCTCGCCGCCTCAGGCGCAAGACGCCAAGCCGTCGCGACGTGTGGCACTTGGATGAGGTCGTGGTCACGATCTCTGGCCAGAAGCACTGGTTGTGGCGGGCGCTGGATCAGGACGGCTATGTGCTCGATGAGATTGTCCAGGGCCGCCGCAACACCAAGGCGGCCAAGCGCTTGCTGAAGCGTCTCTTGCGCAAGCAGGGCTGCCCACCCCGGCGGATGATCACCGACAAGCTCGGCTCTTATGCTGCCGCCCGGCGTCAGGTCATGCCGTCGGTCGAACACCGCTCACACAAGGGGCTTAACAACCGAGCGGAAAATTCGCATCTGCCGTTCCGCCGACGAGAGCGGGTGATGCAAGGCTTTCGATCGCCCAGGTACCTGCAGCGGTTCGTCAATGCATTCTCGGCCGTCCGCAATCTTTTCGTTCCACCCCGCTCCCACCGCTCCGCCCCTGCCACCCATCTCCACCGCCTCAACGCCATGGCGGAATGGAAGTCTGCGGCCAGCGTCGCCGCTTGAAGCTGCCATGCGGCCGAAATTGTCTCAATGCGCCCGATGCTGGTTAACGTGACAACACCGATCGCGCTCGATCATCAGCGAGTAGAAGCGCCGGATCCCCTGCTCCGGGGTGATCCGGTGCAGGACGAGGTGGTGCTTGATCGGGGAGCGCAGTTCGTCAGGCACCAGCGATTCCGTTCCCTCACTGGGAGACGAGCGTCAGCGGAGGTGGAGGCAATGGCATCCAGTGCGTCGCCTCACAGGGAACTCCGCCAGCAGTCCGCCATCCGGTGTCATCCCAGTAGCCCTCAAAGACATCGCTGGAGGCGATCGGAGGCTCTTCAGGGACGCTGGCAGAGGGGTGCGGAGCCTTGGGCTGATCGTCCGTGGATCTCTCATCTTCTGCGGTGATCCCTAGCTCATCTCTGTCTGGCGAACTCATCGCCTCTGGTTCTCCCGCGACGTTGATGCCATCTCGGCAAACTGATCGATCACGTTCTTGATCAACTGCTGGGCGAACACCTCGGGGGGCATAAGCCCAATCAGCACATCATACATGACCTAGCCCCGCCTCTTCGCGAGCTTGATCATCCGTCCGACGGCGCGATCGTTCAAATCCAGGAGGAGCCGGCCTGTTTCGCATGGCGCGGTGGCAATGTCCTGCCAGCCTGTCATTGAACCCTCTGGATCGTCCAATCACTGCGTCGTGTTGGGCAATTAGGGCATCGTCACCGCCGGGCGATGACGACCTCACGACTTCCGGCGTAATGTGGCCTTCACTGCCCGGTATTGCGCAGGATCCGAGCCGCACCTGGCGAGCGGCTTGCTGCAGCACCAGGACAAGGAGCTAGTGGACGAGAATTACAATCTCGCCAGCAGCCTGGAAGTTGCTGACGTGTTTGGTGGCTGGATCGACACTATCGCAGGGGTCTGAGGCAGGAAACGCAAGGGAGTTCCACTGCCTGTTCAAAATGTCCGCAATGCCCCCGTAAACCCGACCAAGGCCTCAGGTCCGGAAAGTGCCATTTTCTGACCTTTGGGAGTTAGTGGCGTTGACGCCTCAAATACTTGTCCGGTCTTGATAATGCTACTGGATCGGCAATCTTCGGATCGATGTCGGAGTGTTGCCAGTGACTGTAAGGAGGTCAGCTAGGCGCGAGCTCAAGGACGTGGTGATGGATACGGCCATCGAACATCGCGAGTAGACCTTTGGTAACTTCACGGCTTTCATAACGCACTGGTGACTCAAGTGCGGTGGCCAGGGCCTCGCGGCTTTCGTACATCGTGGAGAGCACCATGGCATATGGCGGCGCGCCAGCGTCGCGTTCGAGGGCGTATAGCACCCGCACTTCCTTAACGCCGGGAAACTGGCGCCACATTGGCATCAGTTTTTCGGCGACATAATGCCTGAAGGCTTCTTCTCTTCCGGTATGGATTGTTCCCTCGAAGAGAGCTTGCCGGATAATCATGGCTCACGCCTTTCTCAGTTCACTGTGGTCGGCGGCTTGGTGCCGGCGAAATGTGCAGCCACATTGGTGAGTACAAGCTCGCCCATGGCGATGCGGGTCTCCATCGTGGCACTCGCCTGATGCGGCATCAGCACTGTGTTTGGTGCGGTGAAGAACTCTCGACGAATGTGCGGTTCGTTGACGAACACGTCGAGCCCGGCGCCAGCGATCGTGCCATCTTTCAACGCCGCGAGCAGCGAATCCTCATCGACCACCGAGCCGCGGGCGACGTTAATTAGATAGCCGGTCTTGCCGAGCGCCTTCAGCACGTCCGCGTTGACGATGTTCTGGGTGGCAGCACTCGCCGCAACGGTCAGCACCAATATGTCGCTGTCTTCTGCGAGTGCCACCGGCGACGCACAGCATTTCCAGCTTACGTCGGTGATCGGCGAGCGGTTCCAGTAGCGAGGGATCATACCCAAGGCCTCGGCTCGCCGGCCAAACGCCTTTCCGATCTGGCCGAGCCCAAGAATGCCGACCCGTTTACCCTTGGGGCTGGTCCCGAGAGGGAATGGCTCCCTGCCCCACCTGTCCTCGCGCACGAAGGTATTCCCCTTAGCGACGTGTCGCAGTAGGGCAAGTGTCAGGGCGATCCCGAGGTCCGCGACGTCGTCAGTTAGGACTCCCGGGGTCGTCGTGACGTCGATACCATGGCTGCGGGCGAAACTAAGATCGACCTTGTCCGTACCGACTCCGTTGATGGCGATGACGCCGAGCGACGGTAACTTTTCCATCCATTCGTTGGAAAGCCCCGTTCCGCCGCCGGTTATGACCGCACGGATGTTCGGCAACGCTGCCTCCAGTTCAGCCTTACCGGCGGGATCGTACAGCCGGTGCACCGTGTAGGCGGCATCCAGCCGATCCTCGATCAGTTTTATCAGGGGCTCGACGAGAAGGACTTGAGCTTGCACAATGGACCTCCATAGATTTTTAAGAGATCTGCCCGAGGAACGTCTTCAGGCGATCGTTGCGAGGATTTCCGAAGAATTCGGTCGGGGTGCCCGTTTCCAAGATTTCACCGCGGTCCATGAAGATCACCCGGTCGGCAACCTGGCGTGCAAAGCCCATTTCGTGCGTCACGCAGAGCATGGTCATGCCTTCCTTGGCGAGATCGATCATCGTGTCGAGGACTTCCTTCACCATTTCCGGATCGAGAGCCGAAGTCGGCTCATCAAACAACATGATCTTCGGGTTCATGCAGAGCGCCCGGGCGATGGCAACACGCTGCTGCTGACCACCGGAAAGCTGGGCCGGATACTTGCCTGCCTGTTCGGGGATATGGACCCGCTCGAGATACCTGCGTGCAGTCTTCTCGGCCTCTGCTTTAGCGATGCCCCGCACCTTCATCGGTGCGAGTGTGCAGTTCTCAAGCACAGTCATATGGGGAAACAGGTTAAACTGCTGGAAGACCATCCCCGTCTCCTGCCGGATTAGTTCGACATTCTTGCCGCCGGCGGTGAGATCATGGCCATCGACGACGATCTTACCTTTCTGGATGGTCTCGAGTTGGTTGATGCACCGGATCATCGTGGATTTTCCTGATCCGGACGGGCCACAAATCACGATCCGCTCGCCACGGGTGACTGAGAGGTTGATATCTTTGAGAGCATGGAAGGAGCTGTACCATTTGTTGACGTCTTCCATTCTGACTATCAGGTCAGAAGCTCCCCGCACTCCTGTTGCAGATGCGCTTGCGTTGGTCCCATTCATGCGGAGAACTCCCTTTTCTGCATCTTCTGACGTTAATTCTTGGCTTCTTTCACGAACTGCGGAAGCGGCGAACCAAGCCACTTCTGGTGAATCGCCTCAAGCTGGCCGTCGGCCATGTGCTTGGTGATGAAGGCGTTGAGGGCTGCTTGAAGCTCGGGCGTGTTTTTGCGGATCGCGATGCCCTGCAGTTGCTGATTGAAGATGAACTTCTGGTCGTACCGTCCCGGCGCTGCCTTCTCGATCTGTGAAAAGACGACGTTGGACACACCCATCAGCTCGACCTGTCCTGACAGGAGAGCCTGAACAGCACTGGCGTCGTCATCGAAGCGCTGGATCGCCGTGTTGGGCGGCGCAATCTTCGTCATGGCAGTATCCTGGGTGCTGGCGCGTGCGACAGCGACCCTCTTGCCAGCAAGGTCTTCAGCCTTCGTGACATTGACTCCCTTCGCGCCGAACACGCCAATCGCAATGCCAGCATAGGGCTGGGAATAGTCGACGGTCTTCTTCCGTTCTTCCGTGATACCGAGGCCAGCAATGAGGATGTCGACTTGGCCGCTTTGGAGATACGGGATGCGGTTCGGGCCACTGACCGGAACGATCTGCACCTTCACGCCCCACTCCTTGCCGAGAAGCTTGGCAACGTCGGCGTCATAGCCGTCCGGCTCGTTGTTGGCATTCATGAGACCGAAGGGCGGGAAATCGACCAGCATGCCGACCTTAATCGTCCCAGCTTTCTTGATATCGTCGACTGTTTGCGCTGCAGCCGATGAGGCCATCGCGCCAACCATCAGTCCTGCCCCAATCGCGGCCATCATCATGCGTCTCGAGATATTCATGTTCCTACCCTTTCAGTTATGCCGGGTTATCTCCCTCCGGCGCGGGTCCGATCAACGTGCTGTTGCTCGGGAGAATTGCCGTTCCAAGCGTCCCGCGAGCAGAGAGAGCGGCCAGCAGAGAACGAAGTAGACCGCAGCCACCGTGGTGAAGACCAGGAATGGGCTGAAGGTTGCGTTATTGATGATCTGCCCCTGGCGGGTCAGCTCGGTAAATCCAATGATTGCAGCAAGTGAAGTGCCCTTTATCAACTGTACGAAGAAACCGACCGTCGGCGCGACAGCGATCTTCGAGGCTTGCGGCAGGATCACATAGCGCATGCGGTTATAATATCGCAGCCCAAGCGCTGTTGCGGCCTCGCGCTGTCCGGACGGTACAGCTTCGATACAGCCGCGCCAGATTTCACCGAGAAACGCACTAGCGTGGAGGGTGAAGGCGATTGCGGCGGCGAACCATGGATTGATGCCGAAGCCAAGGATGTTCAGACCGAAGAAGACCAGAAAGAGCTGCATCAGGAGAGGGGTTCCTTGAAACAGACGAATGAAGCCTTTCGCGATCATTCGCGGGATCTTCGTGTCCGAAACCCGGACGAGGGCGATGAGAAGGCCGCCTACCCCGCCGCAAGCCAAGGCGATCGCAGACAGCGCGATCGTCCACTGCGCCGCGAGCACGATAGTCCAGAATTCGGGGAAGCCGAAGGGTCTGATCATGGGCATGGTCGGTTTCCTTATCGGCTAAGCGGGTATTTGAACGCGGCCTTCTCGATCACCGAGAAGATTGCAGAGAAACCTATCGACATCGCGAGATAGATGAGGGTCACGATGGTATAGGTTTCGAAGCTTGCGAACGTCGACGACTGCAGGTCGTTGCCCGCTGCGGCGAGGTCGTCGGCCGAGATGGCCGAGACCACGCTCGAAGTCAGCATCAGGTAGATAAACTGGCTGGTCAGGGCCGGGTACACGGTCCGCAATGCGGGCTTCATAATGATATATCTGAAGACCTGAAGCTTGGAGAGACCCAGCGCCGTTCCTGCTTCAACCTGCCCCTTGTGGATAGCTTCAATGCCGGCACGTATGATTTCCGTGCCGTAGGCGCCGAAATTCACAACCAACGCAAGGAGCGCCGCGCCATTCGGCGTTAGTCGAAGCCCCAGGGAAGGCAGGCCAAAGAAGATAAAGAAGATCTGAACGAGAAACGGCGTGTTTCTTATTATCTCGATGTAGGCGTTTATTGCCCATCGAAGCGGGACGACATTAGAGGTCTTCGCGGCTGCGCAAATGATGGAAACGATGAGACCGAGAAGCATCGCCGCGCACGAAAGCTGGATGGTCAGCCAGGCTCCGTAGAGCAGCTTCTCGAGGCCCGCAAACACAGGCTCGAAGTTCAATACGTACAATGTACCCTCCCGGCCTTATTCGCCAGCGTCGTGCTCGCTCAAAATAAGCCAGGCCCGCGCCAGACGTTACAGTTTCGCTTCTACTAGAGTAAAAGCTGCGATCAATCCTCGGGCGGCACTTCCCCACCGGCGCTGGAACCGAGCGGATCCCGAGTATCGGGATGTCAACTAGCGGCGCTATTCGCCTGCTAAAACGGCATGCCTCCAGTAAAGACCCTTGCAACTTCCTCCAAATCGCCACCGAATTAATAATTTGGAACGTTCTAAATGACAAGCGGGAATTTTGGGAGGCTCTCTTTTTCTCAGAAGATTGCTCGACGAGTTGATCCAGGATCCAACCCATTGTTTAATAAGGCGAATATTTAAAAAAAGGGTGAAGGTTTTTGACTTCAATACCGTAAGATCAGTACCGTAAGATCAGTACCGTAAGAGTGATCCGCCTTATGAACTCTCTTGACAAAATTGGATCGTTCCAACAATTTCAGCGTGAGGTTGGGAAGGAGGACACAATGACAAGGTCACGAGTGACCGTCGTGGACATCGCGAAAGCTGCGGGCGTGTCCAAATCGACGGTATCACTGGTACTGCAGGGATCCCCTCTCGTTAAAACAGCCACTCGTGCCAAGGTTACCGAGGCGATGAACGAGCTTGGGTATGTCTATAACCGCGGGGCGGCAAACCTCCGTCAGACGACAACCCGATCCGGCATCATCGGCGTAGTCGTCAACGATCTTACAAACAGTTTCTACGCAGAACTTGCCGTAGGCGTAGATATGGTGATTCAGTCTGCGGGTTTTGTGCAATTCCTTTCAAATACAAGCGAGAGTATTGACCGCCAACGTGAAGTCGTGGCCTCGATGCGCGAGCATGGAATATCGGGTTTACTCGTCTCCCCCGCCCGAGCGACGGACCCAGCAGACTTCAAGCCATTGATCGCTGCTGGAATACCCGTCGTCGTCGTTGTGCGGAGTTTGCCTGGCGCGAAAGTCTCATCAATCGTTGCCGATAACTCGAACGGCGTCGCGGAAGCCGTCCGCCATTTAATATCACTCGGGCATAGCCGTATCGCGTTCCTCGGCGGCTTTCCGGATACCGCTGTGTTCTATGAGCGACTAACGGGATACAAGGCGGCGGTCACATCCAAGGGGCTCCCTTATGATGAGGAACTTATCTTTCCCGGGGCACCCTCGCGAGCAGGCGGTTTCGAGGCGATAGGCCGGGCTCTATCGGTCAGCAATCGCCCAACGGCTGCGGTATGCTTCAACGACGCCGTGGCATTTGGCGTGTGTGATGGACTACGGGTACGGCGCCTTGAACCGGGGCAGGATTTCGCAGTCGTTGGCTTCGATGATGTTATCGAGGCCCGAACAGCAGTTCCCGCACTCACAACGATCTCAGTTGATCCACAAGCCATGGGACGACGGGCTGCGCAACTGCTGCTGAAGCAGATCAGCGCGGGGAAGCCCGAAGCCGAGAATGTTGTGACTTCAGTCCGGCTCGTAGTTCGCGAGAGCTGCGGAGCAAAGCAAATAGTCTGGGCATAGACCCACCAGATTTCCCCCGCGCGACAGATCGGGATCCCGTCCCACCGGCTGGTCCCGAATGATCCGCGCTGGATATCCAACCAACCTGAATTTTATGACAGGACGTTACGGAAATGAGCAAGCACATTACGCCGGCGGAAGCCGCCAAACTGATCCCGGATGGAGCGATTGTTTCGGTGTCCTCATCGAGTGGCCTCGGTTGCCCCGATCTCATGCTCAAAGCGATTGGCGATAGGTTCGACGCTACCGGGCATCCGCAGAACATCACCACCCTGCATCCTATCGCAGCTGGCGACATGAGTGGGATCAAAGGGGTCGACTACATCGCCAAAAAGGGCTTGCTGAGCAAGATCATGGGTGGATCCTACCCGTCTGGCCCGTCCAGCGCGGAACCTCCCCTAATCTGGCAAATGATCACTGCCAACGAAATCCCGGCCTACAACATACCCTCAGGGATTCTTTTCGACATGCATCGCGAGGCCGCAGCGAAGCGGCCGGGCGTCATCACGAAGGTAGGCATCGACACGTTTGCCGACCCGACGCGGCAGGGCTGCGCGATGAATGAAGCGGCTTCTGCGGAGCCTGTGGTCAAGAGGATCTCGTTCGAGGGCGAAAACTACCTCTATTTCCCTGCGATTGCCCCTCAGGTGGCCATCGTCCGCGCCACCACGGCGGACGAGCGCGGCAACCTGACCTATGAGCACGAAGGGGCCTATTTGGGCGGATTGGATCAAGCCCTGGCCGCGAGGAACAATGGTGGGATCGTTATCGCGCAGGTAAAACGCATCACTAAGCAAGGCAGCCTCAAACCCCATGACGTGCGTATTCCCGGTATGCTGGTCGACTACATCATCGTCGATCCCGACCAGAAGCAGACCACGCAGACCCTGTACGATCCAGCCATCTCCGGCGAGATCTTCCGGCCGATCGATACTTTCCGAGTCCCGGAATTCAACATCCAGAAGGTCATTGCCCGCCGCGTCGCCCAGGAGCTTCAGGCCGGAAGCTGTGTGAATCTCGGCTTCGGCATCTCCGCCAACGTGCCTCGCATTCTCCTCGAAGAGGGCTTGCACGGCGCCGTGACATGGGTAATTGAGCAAGGTGCCGTTGGTGGGGTGCCGCTCCTCGATTTCGCGTTCGGCTGCGCCTCCAATGCGGACGCCTTCATGCCGTCTCCATATCAGTTCACCTACTTCCAGGGCGCTGGCTTCGACGCCTCCCTGCTGTCTTTCCTCGAAATTGGAAGAGACGGCTCAGTCAACGTCTCCAAATTGTCGTTCCGTCCTCACGTGACAGCTGGCGCCGGCGGTTTCGTCGATATCACAGCCCACGCCAGGAAAATCGTCTTCTCGGGCATGTTCAATGCCGGAGCTAAGCTGGGTATCGCCGACGGCAAGCTCGTCATCGAGATGGAAGGCAAGCTCAAGAAGCTGGTCAACGAAGTCGAGCACGTAACGTTCTCGGGCAAGCGCGCTGTGGAGCAGGGGCAGGATATCACCTATGTCACTGAGCGATGCGTCATGAATCTGACTCCGAAAGGCATCGTGCTCACAGAGATTGCCCCTGGCGTGGATCTCAAGACGCACATCCTGGATCAATCCGAGTTCCCTCTCATCGTCGCGGATGATCTGAAGGAAATGGACGCAAAGCTCTTCAAGGAGCCGAACATTGGCCTGTCACTGCCCGAGAGAGGCATCCGAATTCTGAAGGGAGCGAACCAATGACCAGCGGAACTGTAAAGATCGATGTCGACCGGCACGTCGCCACGATGACTGTGGCGCGACCAGAGAAATTGAACGCTCTCGATCTTGGCATGCTCAAGGCTCTCGAAGATGCAGCCGATGCCGTTGAGGCCAATCCTGATGTGCGGGTCGCGATACTAACCGGAGAAGGAAAGGGCTTCTCCGCGGGTGGCGACATCAAGGCTTGGGCTGGCATGCAGCCGCAGGAGTTCGGTCACGCCTGGGTGCGGCACGGCCATCGCGTCTTCGAGAGATTGGCAACTCTCCGCGTTCCCCTGATCGCCGCTCTTAACGGGCATGCGCTCGGCGGGGGGCTCGAACTGGCGGGAGTCGCCGACCTTCGGATTGCCGAACAGCACATCAAGATCGGATTGCCGGAAACTGGCCTTGGCATGGTTCCCGGGTGGTCGGGCACCCAGCGGCTCGTTAAGCGCTTCGGTGCACAGGCGGTCCGCAGGATGGCGCTCGGAGGCGAGATCTTCAGCGCCGAGGAAGCCATGCGGCTCGGGATCATCGATGCGGTAACTCCAACCGGCAATTCCGTCGCTGCAGCGAAGGAGTACGCAGCTCGGGTAGCAACGAGAGGCCCTGCGGCGATCGAGATTGTGAAGCTGATGATAGCGTCGGCGAGTGGCGAGGACAACGGGACAGCCGTCGAAGCACTTGGGTCGATCCTCGCCGCGAAGACGGGTGACCTCAAGGAAGGGGTAAACTCGTTCATAGAGAAACGACCCGCTAAGTTCGAAGGTACTTGGTAAGCGCCGTTTCATCATATCGCCGGGGCGGCGATGACCAATCGCACGGTACCGCCTTCTCATAGGATTTGAGATCTCATGACTATCGATGTTCCGCAACACATTCTGGACGCTCTGACGGATGTGGACATGCCCAAGCTGTCTCCTGAAGTCGTGTCGTCGGAAATAGTCCGGCTAGCAGGTATTGATGTGCCGCTCTACAGAGCTGGTTGCATAGTCGTAGGCTCCGGAGCTGCTGGCCTGCGAGCCGCCGTGGAGATGAAGCGCCGAGGCGATGACGTCGTCATCATGAGCCAGAGTGCGTGGGGTGGAACATCCGCCTGCTCGGGTTCGGACAAGCAGACACTGCATACGGCAAACACCGCCGACCAGGGCGACAATTTCAAGGCGATGGCTAGGGCGATCCGGGCAGGCGGCGCTATGGATGAGGACACGGCCTACGTCGAGGCCGTGGGATCCGCGCGCATGATGGCCTCACTGCAGTTCCTTGGTTTGCCGCTTCCCCAGGATTCGCTTGGGGGCACGCTGAGATACCAGACCGACCATGACGAGGTCGGACGCGCTACGAGTTGCGGTCCGCGCACGTCGCGCCTGATGGTCAAGGTGTTGGCCGAAGAAGCGATCCGTCTCGACATCCCATTCTACAACCAGACGACCGCTGTGAAGATCCTGACAGATGGCGAAGGTGATGGCCGTCGCGTTGTCGGCGTCATTGCGATGCGCGCGAACGACCGGACCGACGCAAACTCCCTGGGGATCGTCCTGTTCGCTTGTTCGGTGATCGTACTCGCGGCGGGCGGACCCGGTGAACTTTACCGCGACAGCGTGTATCCATATGGCTGCTTTGGATCCCTAGGCTTGGCCCTTGAGGCGGGGGTCGAACTGGTAAATCTCACCGAAAGCCAGTTCGGCATCGGGACACGCCGCGAGGGCTTCCCGTGGAATTTGTCCGGCACCTACGTTCAGGCCATCCCACATCTCTATTCCATCGACGCAGACGGGACCGAGCACCACTTCCTCGCCCAGTATTACAGGACGACGCAGGAGGTGGCCTCGAACATCTTCCGTAAAGGCTACCAGTGGCCCTTCCACTCCACACGAATGCTGAATTTCGGTTCAAGCCTCGTCGACCTCGCGATCTATCGTGAGAATGCCCAAGGTCGTCGCGTATACATGGACTTCAACCGCAATCCGCTGCCCGTGCCTGGTGACCAGCCCTTCAGCCTTGCGCGCTTAGATGATGACGTGAAGCGATACCTGAGAAACGCCGGCGCAGGTCAAGAAATGCCGATCCAGCGTCTTCGGCACATGAACCCGCTCGCGATCGAGCTCTACCGTCGATACAAGATCGATATTGCAGCGGAGCCGCTGGAGTTCGCCGTAAACAACCAACATATGAATGGCGGCATTAGGGTCGACACCTGGGGACGTAGCAATCTCGCGGGATGCTACGCGATCGGGGAAGCTGCGGGGACCCATGGCGTGACGCGGCCAGGGGGAGCAGCCCTCAATGCTGGCCAAGTATTCGGGACGCGCGTTGGAGAGCATATTGCAGCAAGCGGGAGGGCTAAAACCGTTCCGGCTGGCGCCATTAAGACCGAAGCCGAGCGTGCTGTCATCGAATTGCTTAGAGTATTGAGGCCTGATAGCCCCCTAACTGTGAAGTCGGTTCGGTCTGATGTCCAGGCTCGGATGAGCGACAAGGCGGGTCTGATCTGCGATGGCAAGAGTGTGACCGAAGCGCTTTCCGAGGCGCGTCGACTAAATGATCAGATAAGGCAGACAGGGATCGCCTATGAACGTGCCGCGGAGGCAGGGCGTGCAATCCAGTGGCAACAAATGGCACTGGCATCCGAAGCGGTGCTTTCCGCGCTGGACTACTTCATTCAGAATGGTGGGGGAAGTCGCGGCGCGCGCGCCATATGTGATCCTGCTGGAGAATCGTTGCCCGTGACGAGAACTGGTCCGCTTGAAGAATATCGCTTCCGGAAGGAGCGAGATGACCATAGAAACGAGCAGATTGTCGTCAAATTGGAGAGTACCGCGATGAGGATCTCAACCTGCCCAAATCGGAAGTTTGACGAGAGCGCCAAGTCATTTTTCGAGCGGGACTGGCCTGCGTGGCTTACCGGAAGCATCTTTGACTTTCCTGCTTCCAGGTCTTGAGCAAACATTATGAAGATCACCGCAGAAGGATTTTGCAATTGGCGAAGCGATGCTGGAGTTGGCGCCAATTGGTGACCACCTTTATCGTCAAGGCTTTGCAGGTGATACGTTCAATACGGTACGGTCGCCGATCCGTTCTACCTTAGCGCCCGATCGGAAGCAGATCTTGCGTTCAACCCAATGGAGCGCGGTTTCAAGCTTACATCGAGACACATGGCATCACAGGCCATAAAGGGACACTCATGCTTMCAATACCCAAAACGATCTGGAAACGTACCAGCAAATCCAAACCATGGCGCGAAAATTCGCTGATGACGTCATCCGTCCGGTTGCTGAAAAGCTTGACTACGATGAAAGCTTTCCCAGCGACATCTACCAACAGATGGGCGAGCTTGGTCTTTTCGGTATCACCGTCCCTGATTCTCTTGGGGGAGTAGGTTTAGACAGCTACGCCTACGCCATCGTTATGGAAGAGCTCTCGCGAGGCTACGCATCGATTGCAGATCAATGCGGATTGGTAGAGTTAATCGGGACGCTCCTGACGCGGTATGGCACTCCGGAACAGCAAAAATCCTGGATCCCTGATGTCGTCTCGGCTCGTAAGAAAGTGGCCTATTGCATTACTGAGGCTGAGGCTGGCTCGGACGTCTCCGGTATCAAGACAACGGCTATCCGGCACGGCCAGGGTTGGAAACTCAATGGTGGAAAGATTTGGATCCACAATGCCCCAGTGGCCGACGTAGGCTTTGTTCTTGCTCGAACAGATCCTGGTGCGGGAAAGCGTGGTATGTCGATATTCATCGTTCCGCTCGACGCACCGGGGATTAGTCGAGGTCCGAAGGAACACAAGATGGGCCAGCGCGCGAGTCAGGTTGGTGCGTTACAATTCGATGACGTTGACTTGCCCCAAGATTCTCTCCTGGGCCAGGAGGGCCGCGGCTTTCACATGATGATGAGCGTACTCGAAAAGGGCCGAGTTGGTATAGGTGCCCTCGCTGTCGGCATTGCACAAGCTGGGCTTGAAGCTGCCCTTGAGTATGCGCAGACTCGCAAGCAGTTCGGTCAGGAGATCGCTGCCAATCAAGGTGTCCAGTGGATGCTGGCCGATATGGCCAAAGAGATTACGGCAGCCCGTGGACTTGTTCATCGCGCTGCTATCATGATTGATAATGGAGAGCCAGCGAATGCTGCCTGCTCAATGGCGAAGTGTTTTGCGGGTGACATGGCGGTTACGCAGACCGCGAACGCTGTGCAAATATTCGGGGGAAGCGGCTACATCCGAGGCTTCGAGGTAGAACGCCTCTATCGCGATGCCAAAATCTGCCAAATCTATGAGGGAACACAGCAGATCCAGCGCACTGTTATTGCGCGTGAACTCTTGAAGCATGGGGCCCGCATATGAATGGGTTTTCGGCAGTAGACCGGGGTTCCAGCTCTCGTTGTCAGGACTGCGGGCGGTGACCACTTGGTTCATGGAATCGCGCTGTATGGCAGGCGCGAGGCCGAGCTCTCAGCCATCAAGGCGGTGGCGGCTGCCTGAGGAGGGATGTCAGGCAGGGACGGATATGACCTTGACGGCCGCCGCTTGGGAGCCGCTGGCATCATCCCCGCGATCGGGATTGTGCTGTTCACGAACCATCCGACCTAGATCGGCGAGAGTCTGCACCGGGTCAAATTATAACGTAGAGTGACCTCAATGAAGGTCTGCTGATGCCGCTGATGCGGAAATCCCGATAAGGTCCGCCTCGTGCCGATACTGTTGAAAAAGTCCTCGTGATTGGCGGCGGATCGTGATTCCCTGATGAGGCATTCTCAGCGGAGGATCGCGGCATGATGGGCGAGCGTCTCGTGATGCAGGAGAGCCTGTTCTACGAGTTCCGGCTTGAGGATCACGTTCCCTCCGATCACCTGGGAGCGCCGGCTGCTGTACGTGGCCATGACCCGGGCCAAGGACCACCTTCATCTCATCGTGCCGCAGCGGTTCTTCACGCATCAGCAATCCGCCACGGGCGATCGCCATGTTTATGCCGCCCGCACCCGCTTCATCCCCAGTGCGCTCCTGAAGCTGTTCGAGCGGGTGTCATGGCCCGTGGCTGTGTCGGATCCGGCAAGTTCACCTGCCACGACAAAAGGCGTTCGCGTTGATGTCGGCGCGAAGATGCGCGGTATGTGGCGATAGCCAGGGCTGCCGAGGTGTATCCTCGCATAGCCGCCCGGGCACTCATGAGACAAACGGCAACGCCCGTGGACAGGCGACAGTCATCACCGTCCAAGATAGCAGATCGATTTTCTGCTTCAGATCGCGATCCACTCTGCTATCTTTGGCGCGGAGGCTAACGCTGACCGAGCGGAGGAATTTGATGCAAGTGCCGGCAATCGTGCTGATGGGCATTGTCCTGTCAGGCTGCGTTTCGTCACGCGAGCCGCCGTCCCAGCCCGTTCCGCCAGCCAATCTCGGGGCAACACAGCCAGCACCCCCCGTGTCCCCGGCCCCTCTCCCGGCCGGCCTTCCGCCAGGATACACCCGGCATATCACCTACAGGGATGGCAGGTTCACCCTGCCGGATGGCTCGACCGTGCCTGCCGCTTTTAATGGCGGATTCACGATCTCGACCGGGGCCTATATCCCACCCGACGGAGCAGGCGGGATCATCCTCCCCAATGGAGCGCGATGCATTTCGGACAGTGCACGGGGCTACTTCTGCCCCTGAGGCACTCCTCTTCGGTCGGTTGTTGCCTCCAAACCAGATGCCTAGATGAGCGCGTGCAGGAGCCCGTTCATCCACCGTCGATACTCCTTGGAACGGGGGAGGCTTCGCCGACGCCATTTGGCGTCAGAGTTGGTTCAGCAGTTCACCCTTCGATTAGCCGCTGGCTAGCCCGCATGGTTCTTCCGCCTTGAAGCGGGCCAGCCATTTTGCTCCCGATGCGCTCTCTGACACCAAAGCCGCCCCCCGCCTCTCGAACAGATTGGCCTTCTTCCAAGATGGGGTCGATCATTTCTGCCCGACCACCGGAATGTCGCCTCAGGGTCAAAGAGTAACGAACGGCAAAATGGAATGAAGGTCCGCTTACCGCCTCGAGCCTGTGTGAAAACGCTGACGGGCAGCTCCATGACGCAATTTTGTGTCCCGCAAGCTGCAGGAGGCCGTGAAATCCCCGGCTTTCAAGGGCGAACTTGTACAAATAGTTCGCCATGAGCCGCGCGGTTTGAGTTTTCACACAGGCTCCGCCTCAAAAGCTGACCAACGCGTTTCTTCCGAGATGTGTTGTTTGAAGACAGTCCGGGTACATGGGACCGCCGCCAGCCATCAAAGTCCGTTGTCTACGGCGACGGTCCCGAGGTGCGCCTCTGGCCTGTGCCAGCGTCCACCGATGGCATGGCCTCAGGTGGGAGAGGATTTCTCCAAAACGTTGACACCGCCCGTGATGGATTTCCAGAAGGCTTCCGCTGTCGGGCCCTGCCGGCGCAAGGGTCGGATCAATCGGATCTCGACTTCAATCGCGTAATTGCCTTGGCCCGGATCAACGAGACGGCTGGCTGCGATGTCGTCGTGGGCGAGGGTTTGGGGAAGCCATGCAATCCCATCTCCCTGACGCGCCATGGTCAGCAGCGTCGCCGCCAACTGGGCCGTGAGCATCCTCTGGAGTGAAAGCATCGGCCAGTTCCTTTCCAGGACGGCGGTCACGATCCGCCCGAGACCGGACTGCGGCCTGTACGATAGCTGGCGCGACGGAGACGAAGGATCCCCGGGCAGCGGCCATTGCGGCATGCCGTCTTCGAGGGGAGCACAGAGCGGCAGCAGCACATCGCGGCCAACCACGACGCTCGTGAACTGGCTGGCCTCGAGGCGAGGCATAGCATCACGATGGTAGTGGCACAGCATGAAGTTGGCATCGCCCCTCGCCATGATCTGTTCGCACGCCTCCATGGTGTCCGAGATCAGGTTGAGGGGGCCGAGGGTGGCGAACTGGGGATGGCTCCTGATCCAGTCGGGGAAGAAGACAAACGAAAGCGCATGCGTGGCGGCGATGGAGATGACGGAGGCCTCCCGGCCCGCAATTTCAAGCGTCTCTTGGCGCAACCGGTAGATGTTGCGGGTCAGGTCTTCGGCATGGGCCCGCAGGAAGACGCCGGCGGGCGTCAACGTAGTCCCTTGTGGTGATCGCATGAACAGGCGCGTTCCCATCCAATCCTCCAGGGACTGGATGCGACGGCTGAAGGCCGGCTGCGTCACATGCCGGGTCTCGGCGGCCCGGGCAAAGGTCTTGTGCTCGGCAAGCGCCAGAAAATCTTCCAGCCAGTTCAGATCCATGGGCGATGCCGATCGTGCATGTCGATCCTCGGTCTTGGCATTGGGCGGCTGCTGATGGGATGTCTATACGACGTACCCAACCTGGCTCAATCCAGCAACAGGAGACCAAGTCATGAAAATCGTCGAGATCCGTGAAGTCACCGCTCCGATCGCCTCATCGATCGCCAACGCCTACATCGACTTCTCCAAGATGACGCTGTCGCTCGTCGCCGTCGTCACCGACGTGGTCCGGGACGGACGTCGGATTGTGGGTTACGGGTTCAACTCGAATGGCCGCTACGGCCAGGGTGGCCTGATCCGCGAGCGCTTCGCGCCTCGTATCCTCGAGGCGGCGCCCGAGTCCCTCCTCGACGATACGGGAGAGAACCTCGATCCGGACCGCATCTGGGCGACCATGATGAAGAACGAGAAGCCCGGTGGTCATGGCGAGCGCTCGGTCGCGGTCGGCACCATCGACATGGCGGTCTGGGACGCGGTGGCCAAGATCGCCGGCGAGCCCCTGTTCCGGCTGCTGGCCAAACGATACGGCCGCGAGGCCAATCCGCGGGTCTTCGTTTATGCCGCGGGCGGCTACTACTACCCGGGCAAGGGCCTCGACGAGCTGCGAGCCGAGATGCGGAGCTACCTCGATCGCGGATACAATGTCGTCAAGATGAAGATCGGCAACAGCATCGCCGAGGACCAGCCCCGGATCGAGGCCGTGCTGAAGGAGCTGGATGGCAAGGCCCAACTCGCTGTCGATGCGAACGGGCGGCTGACGCTCGAGCAGGGCATCGCCTACGCCAAGATGCTGCGCGAGTATCCGCTGTTCTGGTACGAGGAGGTCGGCGATCCCCTGGACTTCGCGCTGCAAGCGGCGTTGGCCGAGTTCTATCCGGGACCGATGGCGACAGGCGAGAACCTGTTCAGCCACCAGGACGCCCGCAACCTGCTGCGGTATGGCGGCATGCGCCCGGACCGCGACTGGCTCCAGTTCGACTGCGCCCTCTCATACGGTCTCTGCGAGTACCTTCGGACGCTGGAGGTGCTGAAGGTCGCCGGGTGGTCGCCCAGCCGCTGCATCCCGCATGGCGGCCATCAGATGTCGTTGAACATCGCAGCCGGTCTCGGACTGGGCGGCAATGAAAGCTACCCGGACCTGTTCCAGCCCTACGGCGGCTTCCCCGACGGCGTTCGGGTCGAGGACGGCCACATCGTCATGCCGGACCTGCCCGGCATCGGGTTCGAGGGCAAGTCGGACCTGATCAAGGTGATGCGGGAGCTGGCCGAGTAATCGGGCCCGACACAAGGCTCCCGCCCCGGCGGGATGCCTGCATCCAGGAAATGCAGACATCCCGCGAGACCAACAACAACGACGGGATCCGGAACAAGAGGCGCTGCCTCTCGGGAATGCAACCAGACTAACGGTTCACAGGAGGAAACTGATGAAGAAGGTAACGCTTGTTCTTGCCGCGCTCGCAGGTGTCATCACCACAACTGCCCAGGCCCAGACCTATCCCACCCGCCCGATCACCATGATCGTGCCCTTTGCGGCCGGCGGCCCGACTGACGTGATCGCCCGCATCGTAGGCGAGCACATGTCCCGCACGCTGGGTCAGCAGATCGTGGTCGAGAACGTGGCGGGAGCCGGAGGCACCACCGGCATCACCCGCGGCGCCCAGTCTACGCCGGACGGCTACACCATCATGATGGGCCACATGGGCACCCACGGAGCCGCCCCAGCCCTTTACCCGAAACTCAAGTACGATCCGACCAAGGATTTCGCCCCCATTGGTATGGCCGGTGGAACCCCGATCGTGATCGTGGCCAAGAAGGATTTCCCGGCCAATGACCTGAAGGCACTGGTGGACCACGTGAAGGCCAGCGGCGAGAAGGTGAACATGGCCCATGCGGGCGTGGGCTCCGTCTCGCACGCGAGCGGGACCTTCTTCAGCTCGGTGATCAAGGCGAAGCCCACCATGGTGGCCTACCGCGGCACGGGTCCGGCCCTGAACGATCTCATGGCTGGTACTGTCGACTTCATGACGGACCAGATCATCAACGTGGCGCCGCAGATCCAGGGCGGCAACATCAAGGCCTTTGCCATCGCGACGCCCGAGCGCTCGCCCGCCCTGCCGGACGTGCCCACCACCAAGGAGGCCGGGCTTGAGGGTTATCAGGTCAGCCCCTGGAATGCGATCTTCGCCCCCAAGGGCACCCCGCCCGAGATCGTCAAGAAGCTCAACGATGCCCTCCTGAAGGCGCTCGATGACGAGAACACCAAGAAGCGCCTCCTCGACCTGGGCGGCGTGCTGCCGACCTCTTCCGAGCGCACCCCGGAAGGATTGCAGAAGCTCGTCGAGAGTGAGGTGGCCCGCTGGACCCCGGTTCTTAAGGCGGCTGGTGTCACGGCCGAGYAGTCTTGGCCCTCGCAATTGGAATGGCGGGCTCATGCCCGCCATTCCGTTACACCTCAGGCACGCAGAGGGTTCATTCTCGCGTTAGCGATAAGTTGTCGCCAACAGGACACTGGAGCATCGTTTGAAGATGGCGTGAGGCCGTCTCGGAAAGATGTCGTAGACTTACTGAAGGGCCGCTTAGGGTCAAGCAGTGAAGTCCGTTCACTTTTCGGAATGTCTGGTCTTGAGAGGATTACTGCCCTCGGACTAGCGTCCCAGGTGTGCCAGAAGCGGCTGTTCTGGAATAACCGCAATGGGCCGGAAAGAGACCGTCCGGTTTCGGTCCGAATTTGGCGGTAAGCTGCCATTCCCCTAGAGGCTCGATTACGGCGTGGTCGAGGCTACACCTCGGAGGATTGGAAGTACCATCGCGATGAGGCGATGCTACCGCAGCCGACGAAAATGACGTGCTTGATGGTCTCGTACGAAGCATCTGGTCTTGCAGATGAGCGAACCGTATCGACATCGTCACGGACGTTTGTCTGGCAGGGACGGTAGACGGCAACAATGCCATGCAGAAATCGATCATAAGTCTTGAGAGCGGATTTCTATTTCCGGGTCGGGGATTGGCTCTGTCGTCGCCGGCTCCGCTACTGCTTGCAGCATCTTCCTCCATTGTCCCGGTATTCGAGGGAAGCCATTGTCTCGCCTTCCTCGACGCCTGTTCCATGCCGCGTGTCGATCGCTGGAAAAGCTGGGTAAGTCGAGGTGACAGGTGCCGCATAGTTGCTATTGATAGCTGCGGTCCTGAAATTTGATGATACTACGCGGCCAATTGCCCGTGTCGTTCGAGGAGCCGCATCAAGACCGCGTTTGCATGCGTGAAATTGGCGAGCTGGTCCTTGAGATGGTATGCCCATTTCTCGCCGTGAAAGAGGTTGTTGCGGAAGCGCCAGACGATCATCAGAACGGTGAGCAGCCGATCACGCGGATCGTTGTTGCTACCATCGAGAACCGACTGGACAACAGCGGGTTGGTCTGCAGGCCGCAGGTTCAGGTGCGGAAAATGGTCGGTGAAGGCGCCGTTGGCAAAATAGCGCTGCCGGAAATAGGCCAGTTCCGGGGCGTACTCGTCAGCATCGAGCGTTCCGGCGTTACGCCACTCGTCGACCTTCGAGCAGATCAGGTCGGCGCGCGCGAAGTTGCCCATGACCTGAGCCTCGAACAGGCTCCATAGGAAGGTGAAGTTGAAGATCGCTGCGCGATCCGCTTCGGGTAATGCCTGAAATCCTGGCGCTTTCGCCAATAGCCATTGCATGCTCATCTTGTTGCCACCGCTTCTTGCTGGTTGTTGCACCGATCACTCGTCAGGCCGGTCGAGGTCATCCGGGACAAGTCCGAGAAGTCGGTGAGCGTGTCGCACTGGATGCAGTAGTACATCTGCGATGTCTCCTGAAAATGCATGCCGCATAGGCATCCGCAGAAGGGGCAGCATTCGTCAATTTCGAGATCAGCCCATTCACAAACGCCCAGACATTCGGGAACCGCATCGCCGTCGTAGCCGATGATCTGGAAGGCGTCGGCGTTTTTGGCGACGAATCCCTGCTGGCTGGCACGAGCCAGGTGAGGCAACACATCGGCGGTTCGATCTCGAACCCTCGCCGCAGGTACGAAGATGGGAGAACCGCTGATGGAGGTCCCGTTCAAGCTGCAAGTCGTCTTCTGACACGATCCAGCTGAGAAGCCGAAGCTCAACGGGATTGCCGGTCTGCAAGGCGCGCTTGCGGCGCGCGATATCCGTCGCGACACTGATCTTTATTGGCGAGCAGCCATTTTCATCCTCGCCCAGGAAATAGACTGGCAATCCATCACCTGATGTCGTTCAAACCGGACGCCTGAGTTTCATGCTTCGATTCAGTCATTGCCATAGTCAGGCTCGTACTCCATCTCGCGTTCCTGCTGGTCCTCATGGATGTAGTTCAGGCCAGACGCCTCGATCTCGTCGCTTCCCATAAGCGTCAAATCGCAGATCGGGCACCGAAACTCTTCGCCAACGAATTCGCGATCAACGATTTCCCAGATCGCATCCTCGTCACGCTCTTCGCTGATATCCTCGCCTGTCTGCTGGCCGGTCATAAAGGAGCGGCACTTGCAGGCGGGACATGTCTCTATCCAGATTTCGTCATACGTGCCCTTGAATATCCCACCCTGATGCAGCGGCTCCCGAGTCTCGGCCTCGGCTGCTAGTCGCTCTCGTTCCGCCTTCTTCAGTGCCGCGAACTGGTCGTGGGCCGCTTGAACGCGAAGCTTCACTGCCGCCTCGAGGGCGTTCGCGGCCTCGTCGAGCAATTGGCGGGGAGCCGCCGCATCGGCCGCGCCCAGCCAGTTTTCGAGCGACGATCCCATCTGGTGGAGGATCGTGTCGCAGGCATGCCAGTAGCGCGCTTCCCACGCCTCGAGCTTCATCGCCTTGAACGGCAGGTCGTCCGAGTGTAGCTCGGCGTTCCGACGTTCCGCGATTTCCTGGCAAAACTTCTGAACGGTCTTGTCGAAGCGTGGAATCAAGTGCGCCAATCGCTCGAACAACGTCTTTGCGGCGATCGTCTTTACGTCGGTGGTGACGTTGATCCCGGCAGCGACGAACATTGATTGCCAATGGGTTGGATCGACCACGAGGCTCGGGTGCTTGCGCGCAAGGGCCGCCTTGCCGAGCAGTTCAAGCGCCAACGATGACCAGAGTTGGTACTCGTCGAGATCCCCGTCCGCCTTCCTGGCCAGAGCGCGGCCGATGTACACCTTCGACTTCGCATGAAGGGCATCGCCGCTGATCGCGATGAATACGTTTTCAGGCATCTATGAGTATCCTCGCGAGACGGCGTCCGGAGCCTCGGTCCGAAGGCGCACGCCCATGAAGGACGCGCCAGTTGTCGATGACTACGATATCGCCGCGGCGCCATTGGTGAACTTCCGGTTGGCCTGCAGCTAGGCGCCGATGGACAACGTCCAGGGCGGCGCGGCCGCGTTCGTCGACGGCCTCAAGGCAGCCCGGATCGTAACGGAGGAAGGCAGGGTTGGGCGGCAGGAGCGTTAAGTAGAATGATCGTCGACCGCTGCGAACGAGGGCTGGCGCGCTTTCTAGGAGATTAATTTCATCTGACAAAAGGCCAAGTGTTCGCCAATCGATCAGCATCGTGGCGGCGCTGGGCGAGCCCGGGTCGAGACATCCCAGCAGAAGATAGCGGCATGGGCGCGGTCGATGGCTGAGCTCGACGTGAAAGGGCAAAGCGCCAAGGCCGAACTGGGCGCTCAGCGATCGTGGATGTGCCTCGCCGGTCGCTTGTGGCTCAATCACTTCCTCTAAAGCGGTGCCGCGGCCTGCTACGGGCGTGCCAAGCATGCACCCAAGCCTTTTGAGTTCACATGCGACCGGCTCCGCGTCGCCACCGAGTTCGGTGTGCACCGCCCATCCGCGGTGGGCGAGCGTGGTCATCAATGTCGACGAGGAAGCCATCAACAACCTGGGTTGGACCGCCCTGATTGAGGCGGTGATCCTCGGGGATGGCGCGTCCCGTCACACGCAAACCGTGCGGGCCCTCGTCGAAGCCGGCGCCGATCCCCGGATCGTTGACCGGAACGGCATGACGTCCCTGCAGCATGCAGAGGCGCGAGGCTATGACAGTATCGCATCGATCCTGCGCCAGGTGGCGGGGCGCTAGGAGCGTTCGGACACTGCAGCTTTCCTGCAGTCAAATCCCAAGCTCATACGTTTGTACGCGGCTGCGACACCCACCAGAATTCTTCCTCAACCGAGGCGAGCCTTCCCTGGCATGTGGTCTCAGGGAAAGAACGTCCACCGTCACCTCTCGGCTCTGTGGCTGGAGAAGCCGATGCCGGACGCAAGGGTTCCGAGATTTCCGAACACTGGAGGCGCGGCGCCCTCATCGACGAGCTAGCCCACAAGGCGGAATATGACCGCACGATCCGAAACCCGCAGGCGTTCTGGAGTGAGAATGCCAGGATGCTCCAGTGGTTTGCCGCAACCCGCTTAGTGTCCGGTATCCACGATGCGCGGCAGGGTCTCGAACTGGTGGAACGGAGGCGGGGAGGACAGGGTCCATTCCAGCGTCGTCGCACCTTCCCCCCACGGATTGCCGGCTGCCTTTTCCTTGCGGATGAAGGCGTAGATCACGCCGCCGATGAAGATGAAGATACCGGCGAAGAAGATGTAAGAACCGATCGAGGAGACCAGGTTCCAGCCAGCAAACGCATCCGGATAATCCGCATAGCGGCGCGGCATGCCGGAGAGGCCGAGGAAGTGCATCGGGAAGAACAGCACGTTGGCGCCGATGAACGCGACCCAGAAGTGCAGTTTTCCGATCCAGTCGGGCATCACGTAGCCGGTCATCTTCGGGAACCAGTAGTACATGGCGGCGAAAATCACGAACACGGCGCCCAGCGACAGCACGTAGTGGAAGTGCGCCACGACGTAATAGGTGTCGTGCATGTAGCGGTCGATGGGAGCGTTCGCGAGCACGACGCCGGTGACGCCGCCGACCGTGAACAGGAATACGAAGCCCATAGCCCACTGCATCGCTGCCGTGAAGCGGATGGAGCCGCCCCACATGGTGGCGATCCACGAGAAGATCTTCACGCCGGTGGGAACCGCGATCACCATGGTGGCGAACACGAAGTAAGCCTGCGTCTGCAGCGAGAGGCCGACCGTGTACATGTGGTGAGCCCACACGACGAAGCCGACGACGCCGATCGCCACCATGGCGTAGGCCATGCCGAGATAGCCGAAGATCGGCTTCTTCGAGAAGGTGGAGATGATGTGCGAGACGATGCCGAAGGCCGGCAGGATCATGATGTACACTTCGGGGTGGCCGAAGAACCAGAACAGGTGCTGGTACAGGACCGGATCACCACCGCCCGACGGATCGAAGAAGGTGGTGCCGAAGTTACGGTCCGTGAGCAGCATCGTGATCGCGCCCGCGAGAACCGGCAGCGACAGGAGCAGCAGGAACGCGGTGACCAGCATGGACCAGGCAAACAGCGGCATCTTGTGCAGCGTCATGCCCGGAGCGCGCATGTTCAGGATCGTGGTGATGAAGTTGATCGCACCGAGGATCGAGGCCGCACCGGCAAGGTGCAGGGCCAGGATGCCGAAGTCGAGCGCGGGACCGGGGTGGCCCGTGACYGAAAGCGGAGGATAGACCGTCCAGCCGCCGCCGAAGCCGTGCGAGCCCGGAGCGCCTTCGACGAAGAGCGAGCAGAGCATCAGGGCGAAGGCGGAAACGGTGAGCCAGTACGAGATGTTGTTCATCCGCGGGAAGGCCATGTCCGGCGCGCCGATCATGATCGGGATGAACCAGTTGCCGAAGCCGCCRATSAGSGTGGGCATCACCATGAAGAACACCATGATGAGGCCGTGGCCCGTCACGAAGACGTTGAACGCCTGCGGGTTGGAGAAGAACTGCAGGCCGGGCTCCTGAAGCTCCATGCGCATTGCGATGGACAGAAGGCCGCCGACGATGCCGGCCGTGAAGCCGAAGATGAGGTAGAGCGTGCCGATATCCTTGTGGTTCGTGGAATAGAACCACCGGCGCCAGAAACCTGGAAGGTGATCGTGGTGATCCGCGTGAGCGGCATCAGCTGCGTGTGCCATAATGAGACCTCTATGGTCCTTCGATTACAATTACTGAGCGGTCGCGAACTTGAGCGGAGCCTGGGTTTCGGTCGAAGCATACTTCTGCTTCGCCTCGGCCAGCCATGCGGCATAATCCTGCTCGCTCACGACGCGGATTTCGATCGGCATATAAGGATGGCCGTTGCCGCAGAGTTCCGAGCACTGGCCGTAATAGACGCCAACCTTGTCGGCCTTGAACCAGGTCTCGTTCAGGCGGCCGGGAACGGCATCGACCTTGATGTAGAAGGACGGCAGGGCGAAGGCGTGGATCACGTCGGCCGAAGTTACCTGAACGTGCACGACCTTGCCGACGGGAACCACCATGGCGTTGTCGGCGCCGAGCAGACGCGGCTGGTCGGACTTCCGGGCCGCATCCTCGGGGATCATGTTCGAGTCGAACTTGAAGCCGGCCTGCTCGCCTGCGTACTCGTAGCCCCAGTACCAGGAATAGCCCGTCGCCTTCACGACCACATCCGCCTGAGGTGGAATCAGCTGCTGGCGCAGCAGGCGGAAGGAAGGGATGGCAATCGCCACGAGGATCAGCACTGGAACGATGGTCCAGGCGACCTCAAGCAGGGTGTGGTGAGTGGTCTTGGAGGGAACCGGATTCTTCCGCTCGTTGAAGCGAGCGACGATAATAAGAAGAAGCGCCAGCACGAAAAGGCAGATCACGGTGATCAGCCAAACAAGGTAAGTGTGGAAGTTGGACACGCTCTGTCCCAACTCGGTCACCATCTCCTGCATGCCGACTTCCCATGGGGAAGGTCGGCCTGCGGCAGCGAATGCCTCACTTATGCCCAACACAAGTGCGACCGCTGCCGTGGAGAGGGCGGTCACCGATCGACGTCCAGTCTCGATCCGCATCGGCGTTCCAAAGCTCCTAAAGATGTGGCGGCCCGGAGGCCACGAAAGCATAAAGTGACGACGTAGGCGTGCGAGTATCGGCGCCCAGTTTGCGCCATCACTTTAGATTTGTGCCAAAGACCACAGGACGCGCTGAAGCGCAACGGTTCAGTGGACGCAATTTATGCGTCATAACCGCCAAAAAGCGCCTTAGTGCCACAATTGGCTTCCCTCGCTTGACATCGCGGCCCCTGCCATGGTCCGAACGGGCAACATTGATCCGAGCGGCCGGGCCGCTGCCCCATGTGGGGTTCGAGAGAAGGAGAGGCCTATGGGCGCGTCACGCTGGGTTCGCTTTGGGGCGAAGGCGTTTATGGGGGCAGGGGCTTTCATGGGCCTCATGGCCTTGTCGTCCGTCGACGGGGCCATGGCCCAGGGCATGGTCAAGAACACCTTCGGCGACTGGCAGATGCGCTGCGAGAAACCGGCGGGCGCCACCGCCGAGCAATGCGCTCTGGTGCAGAACGTGGTGGCCGAGGATCGGCCGAATGTGACCCTTGTCATTATTGTGTTGAAAACCGCGGATGCCAAAAGCCGGCTTCTCCGCGTGGTCGCGCCCCTCGGTATCCTCCTGCCGTCGGGCCTGGGGCTGAAGATCGACCAGACCGATATCGGCCGGGCGGGATTCGTGCGCTGCCTCGCTACGGGTTGCGTTGCCGAGGTGGTCATGGAAGATAATCTCATCAACCAGATGAAGACCGGCCAGGCCGCAACCTTCATCGTCTTCCAGACGCCCGAGGAGGGCATCGGCATTCCCGTGTCGCTGAACGGCTTCGCGCAAGGATACGATACTCTGCCATAAGGCGGGCGGGACTTTAAGAACGTTGGGGGTGACTTCCATGAATAACGGATCTGGCAGGAAGGCCGGTTTTGCTCTTGTCGTGCTCGGCCTCGCAGGCTTGGCCGGCTGCTCCTCTTCGGGAGAGGGCTCCATCGGCGTCGGCGAAATGCTGCTGACGGGCGGCGCGACGCGGCCGCCTCCGCAGAGGGTCGCCATCGAGGACGTCTACTGCCCGACCGTGAGCATCATTGACGGCGGCTCCGCCATCCAGGTCTATGCCGGCGGCCGGGCTGGCGACGCCAGTGCCCTGCGTAGCCAGGTTTCCATCAACAATTTGGCCCGCGAATGCGTGGGCCAGCCCGACGGCTCGACTCTTGTGAAGGTCGGCGTCGAAGGCCGGGCGCTTCTGGGCGTCGGCGGCGGCGCAGGCCGCTTCAATGTCCCCGTACAAATCGTCGTGAAGGGCGGACAGGGCGTGATCGCGAACCGCTCGCGCCAGACGTCCGTGGCGATCCCGGCCGGTGACACCCAGGCGAGCTTCACCGTGATCGAGAACGGCATCGTGGTCCCGGCGGCCTATGCCAACAGCTTCGAGATCGATGTGGGGCTGGGCAGCCGCCCGGCCGCTGGCCGTCGCGGTTAAGTTTATGAAAGCCAGCCCCCTTAAGGCAGGGCGGCGGCTCCGGCTCTTTGGGTCAGGGGAATCGCCAGCACCTTGTCGATGCGGCGCTCGTCCAGATCGATCACCTCGAAGCGCCAGCCGAGCGTATCCACATGCTCGCCAGTGCTGGGGAGGTGCTGGAGCTCGCTGATCACGAGGCCACCCACCGTGTGGTAGCTGCGCCCGTCGGGCAGTGGAACACCCAGGGTCTCGGCCATTTCATCGACCGGCATGGAGCCTGCGAGCAGCCACGATCCGTCGTCGCGCCGAACGGCATCGGGCTCGGGCTCCACGGTGTCTGAGCGGAAGGCGCCGACGATCGCTTCCAGTGCGTCGGCCGGCGTCACCACGCCTTCGAAATGCCCGTACTCGTCATGGACGAGGGCCATCGGCACCTCCGAATCGCGCAAGGTCGCCAGCGCGTCGAGGGCGTAGAGCGTATCCGGAATTACGGGCGCGGATTGCACATAGGCGCGGATGTCGAGCGTCTCTCCTGCCAGCAGGGACGCCAGAAGCTCACGCGACTGCACCACGCCGATCATGTTGTCCGGCTTGCCGTCGCTCACGGGCAGGCGGGAATGGGGCGTCTCGATCAGGAGTTCGCGGATCGTTTCGGGTGTATCCGACAGGTCGATCCAGTCCACATCCGTGCGGGGGGTCATGAGGCCCCGGACCGTGCGGTCGCCGAGGCGCAGGACGCCCGAGATCATGCGACGCTCCTCCTCCTCGATCACGCCCGCGCTCTCGGCCTCGCCGACGAGCATTTTGATCTCTTCTTCGGTCACGGTCGAGTTGTCGTCGGAGGAGGATCCGAAGAGGCCGAAGATGAAGCGGGTGGAGGCATTGAGCAGCCACACGGCCGGGGCCGCGGCCTTGGAGAGCACCAGCATCATCGGGGCGACCGCGCAGGCGATGCCCTCCGGGTTGCGCAGGGCCAATTGCTTGGGCACCAGCTCGCCGATAACGATGGACAGATAGGTGATGATGCTGATGACGATGCCGAAGCCGAGCGGCTCGGCCGCGCCTTCGGGCATGCCATGGCCCAAGAAGAAATGCGTGAGCCTGTCGCCCAGAGCCGCGCCGGAGAAGGCGCCCGCCAGGATGCCGACGAGGGTGATGCCGATCTGGACCGTGGACAGGRAGCGGCCCGAATCCTCCATGAGGGCGAGGGCGACATTGGCCCCGGTGCGGCCTTGCTCGGCCATGGCCTTCAGGCGCGGGCGGCGGGCGGAAACGATGGCAAGTTCAGAGAGAGCGAAGACGCCGTTCAAGGCGACGAGAACGATAACGATGACCAGTTCGAACAACGGTGCCAGGAGCAGCCGACCGGTTCAGGCCGCGTTCTCCCCTTCTGTGGATGATGGCCCTAACATGGAGTGTCCGGGGCCTGCCGTCAATTAAAGCGGGGAGATGACGAATGCGGCAGCCTGCTTTGTTGACAGGATAGGTTTTCCTCTTCAGAGCTAAGGGCAGCCGATGATCCCCGCGGAAGAGACCGGGCCAAGAGCCCGGCGCCGAAGGCGCAACCGCCCCGGAAACGCTCAGGCCAAAGGACCGCGCGGGAGCTGGCACTCTGGAAAGCGGCGACGTTTAATCAACGTCGCCCACCGACGGGCGTAACCCGAGCGTTCAGGCGCAAGGGGAAATCTCTCAGGTCTCGTGACAGAGGGGGCGCACAGCAACGGGCCGTGAGGCCCGATGAAACGCGCACCTTTGAGGGATCACGATGGCCGAGCCTGCGAATAGCGACCAGCCGCTTCTGCAAACCCCGCTTCACGCCCAGCACGTCGCGCTTGGCGCCCGCATGGTGCCCTTCGCCGGCTACGACATGCCGGTGCAGTACCCCACCGGCATCATGACCGAGCACAACTGGACCCGCGAGCATGCGGGCCTGTTCGATGTGTCCCATATGGGCCAGGCCTTCCTCGTCGCCGAGGACAAGAGCCACGAGACCGTGGCGAAGGCCATTGAGGCACTGATTCCCGCCGATGTGCTGAACCTGAAGCCCAACCAGCAGCGCTATTCGCAGCTGCTTAGCGACGATGGCGGCATTCTCGACGACCTCATGGTCACGCGAGTCGGCGCGCCCGGCCACGAGGGCTGGCTCTATCTCGTCGTGAACGCCTCCATGAAGGAGCAGGATTACGCGCATATCCAGGCGCGCCTCCCTGAAGGCGTCAGCCTGAATCGCAAGGACGGCCTTGGCCTCATGGCCTTGCAGGGCCCTTCCGCCGAAGCCGTGCTCGCCAAGCTCTCTCCCGAGGCAGCAAGCCTTGCCTTCATGATGTCCGCCGACGTGCAGATCGACGGCATCTGGTGCCACGTGTCCCGCTCCGGCTACACGGGCGAGGACGGTTATGAAATTTCCTGCCACTCCGAAGATGCGGCGAAGCTTTGGGACAAGCTGCTCGAAAACCCGGAAGTGAAGGCCATCGGCCTCGGCGCGCGTGATTCGCTGCGGCTCGAAGCGGGGCTTTGCCTTTACGGCCATGACATCGACACCAACACATCGCCCATTGAGGCCGGCCTGATCTGGTCGATCCAGAAGCGCCGTCGCGAGGAGGGAGGCTTTCCCGGTGCCGCGCGCGTGCAGCGCGAGATCAAGGACGGCCCCGCCCGCGTTCGCGTCGGCATTAAGCCCGAGGGCCGCGCGCCGGCCCGCGAGGGCGCCGTCATCACTACTCCCGACGGGCGCGAAGTGGGCATCGTGACCTCCGGCGGCTTCGGCCCCACCGTCAACGGCCCCGTTGCCATGGGCTATGTGTCGAAGGACGTGTCCGTTGCGGGCACGGACCTTCATCTCGTCGTTCGCGGCAAGCCGCTGCCGGCCAAGGTCGCGGCCATGCCTTTCGCTCCGCATCGCTACAAGCGCTAAAACTAAGAGGGAACCACCATGACCACGCGCTACACCAAGGATCACGAATACATCCGCATCGAAGGCGATACCGGCACCGTCGGCATTTCCGATTATGCGCAGGCCCAGCTCGGCGACGTCGTGTTCGTCGAACTGCCGAGCGTCGGCAAGACGCTCGCGAAGGGTTCCGAAGCCGCCGTCGTCGAGAGCGTGAAGGCCGCGAGCGAAGTCTATGCTCCGGTGTCCGGCGAAGTGCTCGAGGTCAACAGCGATCTCGAAGCCACTCCTGGAACGGTGAACGAAGACCCCGCCGGCCGCGGCTGGTTCCTGAAGCTGCGGGTCACGAATCCGAGCGAGCTCGATGGCCTTCTGACCGAAGAGCAGTACCAGGAATTCGTGAAGTCGATTTCTTAAAAGAACGACCCGGCAATGGCACACGAATACACGGCCACTGTGGTTTGGAAGCGCGGGGAGGGCGAGGCCTTCTCCGACAACAAATACAGCCGTGGCCACCAATGGTCGTTCGACGGCGGCATCACGGTGCCGGGATCGTCGTCGCCTTCTGTCGTGCCGTTGCCGCTTTCGCGTGAGGATGCCGTCGATCCCGAAGAGGCTTTTGTGGCGGCAATCTCCAGCTGCCACATGCTCACCTTTCTCGGCATCGCCGCGAAGAAGCGCTTCGTCGTCGATCTTTATGAAGACATGGCGCTCGGCGTCATGACGCCAAACGACAAAGGCAAGCTCTTCGTTTCGAAGGTCACGCTCGATCCGGTCATCGAATTCTCCGGCGAGAAGCGTCCGACACCGGAGCAGATCGCCGACATGCATCACCTCGCTCACAAGGAATGCTTCATCGCCAATTCCGTGCTCACGGAGATTGTCGTGAAGGGCATCCCCTCGCACTAACGAAACCAAGGTTTTTAGCCGATGCGTTATTTGCCTCTTTCCGACACCGACCGCGGCGAAATGCTCGCGCGCATCGGCGTCAAAACGGTGGACGAGCTGTTCGCCGATGTGCCGAAAAATCTTCTTCTGAAAGATCCGGTGGATCTGCCGCGCCGCAAGGGCGAATTGGAGGTGGAGCGCATCCTCTCCCGCATGTCCGCGAAGAACGTGTCGGCGTCCTCCGTGCCGTTCTTCGTGGGCGCGGGCGCCTACAAGCACCATGTGCCGGCAACCGTCGATCACCTGATCCAGCGCTCCGAATTCCTCACGAGCTACACGCCGTATCAGCCCGAGATAGCGCAGGGCACGCTGCAATATCTGTTCGAGTTCCAGACGCAGGTGGCCGCGCTCACCGGCATGGAAGTGGCGAACGCCTCCATGTATGACGGCTCCACCGGCACGGGCGAAGCGGTGCTCATGGCGCACCGCGTCACCAAGCGCCGCAAGGCCGTGCTCTCCGGCGGCCTGCACCCGCATTATGCAGATGTGGTGCGCACGCTCTCCGATATGGCGAGCGACCAAGTCGTCACCATGAAGCCGGATGTGGCAGGCTCCGAGGACATTCTTTCACAGATCGACGATACGACGTCCTGCATCGTCGTGCAGTCGCCGGACGTGTTCGGCAATTTGCGCGACCTGAAGCCGATTGCCGAGAAGGCGCACAAGCACGGCGCGCTTTTGATCGCGGTGTTCACCGAAGTCGTGTCGCTCGGCCTTGTCGCTTCTCCCGGCAGCCAGGGCGCCGACATCGTGGTGGGCGAGGGCCAGTCGATCGGCAATGCGCTGAACTTCGGCGGGCCTTATGTGGGCCTCTTCGCGACGCAGTCGAAATTCATGCGCCAGATGCCGGGCCGTCTCTGCGGCGAGACCGTGGATGCCGACGGCAGCCGCGGCTTCGTGCTCACGCTCTCCACCCGCGAGCAGCATATCCGCCGCGACAAGGCGACCTCGAATATCTGCACCAATTCGGGGCTTTGCGCGCTGGCCTTCACCATTCACATGACGCTGCTCGGCGAGACGGGCCTCAAGCGCCTCGCCCGCGTCAATCATGCGAATGCGATCAAGCTTGCCGATCAGCTGGCTGGTGTGAAGGGCGTCGAGGTTCTCAACAAGACCTTCTTCAACGAGTTCACCGTGAAGCTGTCGAAGCCTGCAGCGGAAGTGGTTGAGGCACTCGCAAAGAAGGGCGTGCTCGCGGGCGTTCCCGCCTCGCGCCTGTTGCCGGGAGCCGGCCTCGACAACCTGCTGCTCGTGGCCTCCACCGAAGTGAACACCGATGATGATCGCGCGGCCTTATGTGCCGCCTTGAAGGAGGTTCTGTGATGTTGAACCGCCAGGGACGTCCCACCACCGCCGGTGAAGCCGGCAGCAATCCGCATCCGACCTTCACCGGCAACAAGGCGCTGGCGCAGGTCGAGCCGCTCCTGTTCGAGATCGGGCGCTACGACACGACCGGCGTCGATATCGACGAGCCAGAGAATTTCCAGCCGCGCCTCGGCGGTCTGGAGCGCAAGGAGGCCATCGGCCTTCCCGGCCTCTCCGAGCCCGAGACCATGCGCCATTACGTGCGCCTGTCTCAGATGAACTACGGCATCGATACGGGCCTGTTCCCGCTCGGCTCCTGCACCATGAAGCACAATGCGCGTCTCAACGAGCGCGTGGCGCGTCTGCCGGGCTTCTCCGATGTGCATCCGCTGCAGCCGGTTTCTACCGTGCAGGGCGCACTCGAACTCATGAACGAGCTCGGTCGCTATCTCGTGACGCTTACGAACATGACCTCCGTCGCGCTCTCACCGAAGGCCGGCGCGCATGGCGAACTCTGCGGCATGATGGCGATCAAGGCCGCCATTGAAGCCAAGGGCGAGGGCAAGACCCGCAACGTCGTGCTGGTGCCCGATTCAGCGCACGGTACGAACCCAGCGACTGCAGCTCTCATCGGCTTCATCGTGAAGCCGGTTCCGGCCCGCGAGGACGGTTGGGTGCATGTGGAGGACGTGAAGGAACGTCTCGGTCCGGATGTCGCCGCGATTATGCTCACGAACCCCAACACATGCGGTCTCTTCGAGCCGCAGGTCGTTGAGATCGCCAAGGCGATCCACGATGCAGGTGCCTACTTCTACTGCGACGGCGCCAACTTCAACGCCATCGTGGGCAAGGCGAAGCCGGGCGACCTCGGCGTGGATGCCATGCACATCAACCTGCACAAGACCTTCTCGACGCCTCACGGCGGCGGCGGCCCGGGCTCCGGCCCAGTGGTGCTCTCCGAGCGTCTCGCGCCTTTCGCGCCGGTTCCGTTCGTGCGCGTGGGCAAGGATGGCTTCGAGCTGGTGGAGCAGGAGGCCGATGCAGCCGAGAGGCCCTTTGGCCGCATGACCGCCTTCCATGGCCAGATGGGCATGTATGTGCGCGCCCTGTCCTACATGCTCTCGCATGGCTCGGACGGCATGAAGCAGGCATCCGAAGACGCCGTGCTGAACGCCAACTACATCCGCGCCGGTCTCTCGGACCTCATGTCGCTGCCCTTCGGCGACAAGCCGTGCATGCATGAGGTGCTGTTCGACGATGCCTGGCTCAAGGACACGGGCGTGACCACCCTCGATGTGGCGAAAGCCATGATCGACGAGGGCTACCACCCGATGACCATGTACTTCCCGCTGGTGGTGCATGGCGCGATGCTGATCGAGCCGACCGAATCCGAATCGAAGTCGTCCCTCGACCTCTTCGTCGCGACGCTCCGCGACCTCGCCATGGCAGCCAAGAACGGCGACAAGGAGCGCTTCACCGGCGCTCCCTATCACGCTCCGCGCCGCCGCCTCGACGAAACCCGCGCCGCCCGCAACCCGGTGCTAAAGTGGACACCACCTTCGCCAGTGGCCGAAGCGGCTGAGTAAGGTTTTTGGAAACGCAAATGCCCGGCAATTCGCGGGGCATTTTTCTTTGGTGGCTTACACGGCCATCCCGGACGGCGCAGCCGATCCGGGGTGGTTGGACAAGTAGAGTGCTGGAACCTCCCACTGTCATTCCCGCGAAGGGGGAACCCAGAATGACACCGCTCTATCCTGCGTATGACCCCGGATCTTCGCTGCGTTTCGTCTGGGACGACGGTGTCATGACTCCGACGCGTGCACGGCTGTTGGTAGCTCCGTCATCTTCGCAATGATCACTGCTGCTCCCGCCTGCCGCAGCCGATCCACATGGTCTGGCCCGCAATGTCCTCCACCGGTGAAACCGATCACGCGCATGCCGGCCGCGATCGCAGCTTGAACTCCGGCCGGCGAGTCTTCAATGACGAGGCAGTCTTCCGGACGTGCTCCCATCTGTTGCGCTGCATGAAGAAACAGATCCGGCGCAGGCTTCCCGCGCGCGACCTGCGTCGCGCTGAAGATGTTATCGAAGATATCGGCGAGACCGGTCACGCGCAGCGACAAGGCGATTCGCTCTGGCACGGAGGAGGAGGCGACGCAGCGCGGATAGGATAAGGAGAGAATGGCGTCACGCACGCCTGCAATCGGCTGCAGATCCGTCTCGAAGCGTGCAAACAGTGCGCGGTTGACCCGCTCGGCGAAATCGCTGGGCAGTGCCCGCCCATGATCGACTTCGATCCGCGCGATCATATCCTTCATGCTCTTGCCGACGAATTGTCGCGCGATCTCGTCAGCCGTGTAGGGCAAGCCGAGATCATTCAGAACATCGGCATCGACTTGGCAGGCAAGCGGCTCTGAATCGACCAATACGCCGTCGCAATCGAAGATCAGCAGCATGACATCTCCAGCAAAAAGGCCGCCTCAAGGGCGGCCTTTGAAGTCGTTGGCTTGAACCGCAGTCCTTATTGCAGCTTCGTGCGCACGTCGTTGAGGCTCGACGTCAGGAGCGAAGCGGCCGTCGGGCCGGTGATCTGGTCGCGCAGGACACGCTCGGAGGCCTTGATGGCGGCATCGATCGCGGCGGTTCGCACTTCGGCGGAAGCCTGAGCCTCGGCCTGGGCGATCTTGGCCTCGGCGGTCGCCGTGCGGCGTTTCACGAAGTCGGCCATCTTCTCCTGAGCCTCGCGGGCCAGACGCTCGGCCTCGTCGCGGGCGCTGGAGACGATCTCGGCAGCTTCGCGCTCGGCGGTGGTACGCTTGGCCTCGTATTCCTTGAGTAGCCATTCGGCGTCCTGGCGCAGGCGCTTGGCCTCGGCCAGTTCGCTGGCAATCCGCTTGCCGCGGGAATCGAGCTGGCCCACCACTTTGCCGGGCACGCCATAGTAGAACAGGATGCCCCAGAAGATGACGAAGGCAACCGCGACCCAGAATTCAGCGCTTTGAAACATGCGGACCTCCCGATCAGGCCTTGATCTGGTTGAGAGCGGCCTCGACCGCCTGCGGCGCCGGAGCTTTGCCGGTCAGGCGCTCGATGATGGCGGAAGCGGTGTCGCGGGCGATGGCGTCCACGTGGCTCATGGCCTCTGTCTTCTTGACAGTGATCGTGGTTTCGGCATCGGCGAGACGCTGGTTCAGGTCGGACTCGAGTGCCTTGCGCTTGGCGTCGCTCTCGGCGGACAGCTTGGCGCGGGTCTCCCGTGCCAGAGCCTGAGCGCGGCCCTTGGCTTCGGCGAGCGCGGTCTCATAGGCGGCGCCGGCTTCTTCCGCGCTGGATTTCATGGCAGCCGCGTCGCCGAGATCGCTGGCGATCATCGTGCGGCGGTTCTCGATGATTCCGCCCAGACGCGGGAGGACCAGCCGTGAGAGCAGGGTGTAGAGGCCCACGAAGGTGATCGCCAACCAGAGGAGCTGACCGGCATAGGTTTCCGTCTCGAAGGGCGGGAAACCTATATCCTCGTGAGCGCCGCCAGGGGCCTCTGTTGTGGCGTGGTTCGTCTGAGCCTGAGCCATGGAGCAGATCCTAAAGGATGAGTAATCCTACAAACGTGAATGACGGCGGTTCAATCCGCCGTCACCCCTGTCGAGGCGAAGCGTTCGCACGCCTCGACCTCCCGATCACCGTCTTGAGATTAGGTGAAGAGCAGAACGAGAGCGACGACGAGACAGAAGATGCCGAGACCTTCTGCGAGTGCCGCGCCGATGAAGGCGCGGGCGAACTGACCGTCGGCTGCCGACGGGTTACGCAGGGCGCCCGAGAGGAAGTTGCCGAAGATGTTGCCGACGCCCATAGCGGCGAGACCCATGCCAATGCAGGCGAGGCCCGCGCCGAGGTACTTGAAAGCGATCGGATCCATTGTGATCTCCTTGGGAAGAATGTGATCGGGAGGGAAGAGACTAACTCGGCGCAGACCTAGTGGCCCGGGTGCAGCGCGTCGTTGAGGTAGATGCAGGTCAACACCGTGAAGACGTAGGCCTGCAGAGCGGCGACGAGGAACTCGAGCGCCATGAGAGCAACCGCCATGAGAAGCGGCAGCGGAGCGAGGATCGACAGGGCGCCGCCGGCGCCCAGCAGCGCCACGACGAAGCCTGCGAAAACCTTCAGCGCGATGTGTCCCGCGAGCATGTTCGCGAAAAGACGCAGGGACAGCGAAATCGGGCGGGAGAGGAACGAAATGATCTCGATGACCACGATGAAAGGCAGGAGCCAAACCGGCACGCCCGACGGCACGAAGAGGCCCAGGAAATGGGTGCCGTGCTTCATGAAGCCGTAGACCACCACCGTTCCGATCACCAGCAGGGCGAGCGCGAAGGTGACGATGACGTGACTGGTGACCGTGAAGAAGCCCGGAATCATGCCGAGCAGGTTCGCCGTCAGCACGAACATGAAGAGCGAGAAGACGAGGGGGAAGAACTTCATCCCCTCCTTGCCGGTGGCATCAACCAGCGTGTTGGCGACGAAGTCGTGCAGGACCTCGGCCACCGACTGGGCGCGGCCCGGAACGACGGCGCGCTTACGCGTGGCGTAGAGGAGGCCGCCCACGATCACAGCGGCTGCGCCGATCATGAACAGGGACGAATTGGTGAAGCTAATGGCGGGAATGATGGGCTTGATCTGGAATTGTTCGATCGGGCTCGCCATAATCCGCTCTCAAAGTTCGCTGTTGTTCAATGCCGTTCGGCGTTCGAAAGCCGGGTCCTTCACCGCTTGTCTTCATGCCGGGCGGATTTGACCATCCCGGCTGCTCGCATCAGGTTGAGCATCCCGGCACAGAAGCCGAGTATCAGACAAACGATCAGGCCCCAAGGGGATATTCCGAACAGACGATCGACAAGCCAACCCAAAATCCCGCCGGCGGCGACCCCTGCAACGAATTCGGCCGAGAGCCTGAAGGCTTGGCCGAGGGCGCTGGAATCTGACGTCGGGCGGGCGCGAGGTTCAGATTCGGCTCGATGTGCGGATGCTTGGGAGATCCGCGCGTCGAGCGATTTCAACCTCGCTGACAGATCGGCATCGTCGGCGCTGCCCGGTTTCCGCTCATTTCCACCGTTCCGCTCGTGAGGGTCCGCCATTGCGATCTCCTTTCAAGCGTTGCGAGAAAATGCTCGGAAGCCAGCCCCGAAAGCCGGGCGCACCATATGAGCGGGGGTCCCCCCTGTCAAGGACCGTATGAAAAGAACTAAGTCTTTGTAATTGCTTCGATAAGGTCGTTTCTGCGCTGCCGGGAGTGCAAAGCGCACATGTTTTTGCGGCTGAAGCAAGGCGGGGCTGAAAGCCTTAGGCCACTTCAAGAATGTGCTCGGCGCTCTGCAGATCGACCGAGACCAGCTGGGAGACGCCGCGTTCGGCCATGGTGACGCCGAACAAACGGTTCATGCGGGCCATGGTGATCGGGTTGTGGGTAATCACCACGAAGCGGGTCTCGGTGTTCTTCGCCATCTCCTCCAGGAGGGCGCAATAGCGCTCCACGTTGGCGTCGTCGAGGGGGGCGTCCACCTCGTCGAGCACGCAGATCGGAGAGGGATTCGTGAGGAACACCGCGAAGATGAGCGCGGTCGCCGTCAGGGCCTGCTCGCCGCCGGAGAGCAGCGTCATGCTCTGGGGCTTCTTGCCTGGCGGCCGGGCCAGGATTTCGAGACCCGCTTCCAGCGGATCGTCCGAATCGACCAGGGTCAGTTCCGCCGTGCCGCCGCCGAAAAGCGTGGTGAAGAGGCGCTTGAAGTGATCGTTGACCACGTCGAAGGCGGCCAGCAGCCGCTCGCGGCCCTCGCGATTGAGGCTGCCGATGGCATGGCGCAGGCGCTTGATGGCCTCGACGAGGTCGTCCCGCTCACCCGCGATGTTACCGTGTTTGGTCTCGAGCTCCGTCAGCTCCTCGTCGGCGCGCAGGTTCACGGCGCCGAGGCGCTCGCGGTCCGACTTGAGGGAGTGAAGCTTTGATTCGATTTCCGAATGCGGAGGCAGCTCGGTCGTTTCTCTTAAGCCCGCCATCTCGATGAGTCCGGCAGGGGTCGTTTCGAGATTCTCCGCGATGGCGCGGGTGATCTCGGCCAGGCGCTGCACGGCGGCTTCATGGCGGGCCTGGGAGCCGGCGCGGGCCTCGCGGGCGGCGGCCAGGGCTTCCAGGGAGGCGCGGGCCGCGCGGTCGGTCTCGGCAAGGCCGGTTTCCGCGTCTGCCAGCCGGTCGGCGGCTTCCTTGCGCTTGGCCTCGGCCTCCTCGACCTCGGCGATGATGGCGCGGCGGCGCAGGAGATAGGTGTCGGGCGCCTCCAGCAGGCGCTCGTGCTCTTCCTGGGCGCGCTCCAGGCGCTCACCCAGATCCTCGAAGGCCTTGGCGGCGCGTACGACGCGCTCACCCCAGAGACGGATATCGCCGGCCAGCGATTCCTGACGGCGGCGGCGAAGCTCTGCTTCGTGGGTCAGGGATTGGACAGCCGCGCGGGCCTCGGAGGCTGCGGCGCGGCGCTCGGCCACGCGGGTGCGCTCTTCGAGAAGGCGGCTTTCGAGATCGGGGGCGGGCGCAAGCTCTTGCAGGGCGCCTTCCGCATCCTGCACGCGTTCCAGGGCTTCCGCCTCGCTCTCGGACAGGCGGGTGAGGCCTTCCTGAAGGGCGGAGCGGCGCTGGCCGAGTTCGGCTTCCTTGCGCTCGGCAACGGAAAGGCGCGTGCGGGCGGCGTCGAGAGCCTGCCGGGCTTGGCGAGCGGTCTCGATGGCCTGCATTTCGCGGGAGGCGGCCTGACGCACAGCCTCAAGGGCGGCCTCGGCCTCCTGGCGCAGCTCCTCCGCCTGCTCGCGGGCTGCCGCGGCCTCAAGCTCCAGGTCACCCAGGCGATTCTTTTCGGCGAGACGGCGGGCGGCGGGCGAGGGGGCTTCCGCGGCGGTGGTGAAACCATCCCAGCGCCATAGGTCGCCTTCCTGTGAGACGAGGCGCTGGCCGGGCTTTAGGAGCCCGCGAAGGCGCAAACCGTCGGCCTTGGTGACGACACCGATCTGGCGCAGACGGCGCTGCATCTCGGCGGGAGCCCGGGCGAGATCGGCGAGCGAGCGGACGCCTTCCGGAAGTGTAGGATCGCCATCGCCGGAGCCGCTTAGGGCCCAATGGTGCGGGGCGGAAGGATTCGTCGAGGCTTCGAGGTCGTCGCCCAGGGCCGCACCGAGGGCCGTCTCATAGCCCTTCTCGACCGTGATCTGGTCCAGCGCCGGCGGCCAGAGATCGCCGGTGGCGGAGGTCACGAGCTTGGCAAGCGTCCGCGCCTCGGTCTCGAGCCGCTGCGCCTTGCGCTCGGCCTCGCTCACGGGCTGGCGCAGGCGGCTTTCCGCGTCGCGGGCTTGGGCGAGGGTCTCGCGGACTTCGATCACCGCTTCTTCCGCACCCTCCGCGGCGTCCTCGGCAATCGCCATTTCCTCGCGCAGATCGTCGATGGGCGGGCCGTCGCTATCGGTGGCGGAGGACAGGGCCTCGATCTCGCGCTCAAGACGCTCCTTCTCGGCGCGGAAACGGGAGGCACGCTCCATTTCCTCACGCACCGCGCGCTCCAGGGCGGCGCGGCGGGCATTGAGGTCGGAGGTCTGGGCCTGAAGTGCGCTCAAGGCAGCCTCTGCCTCGGCCAGCTCGGCTTCGGCCTGCTGCAGGCGCTCTTCGCTCTCGGCGCGGGTATCGTCGGCGCCGTCATTGGTCTGGGCGAGTTCGGCGGCCTCGGCCTGGAGGCGCTCGATGGTGGCCTCGGCATCCGTGCGCTGCGCCGCCTCGCGGGCGATATCGCGGTTCAGGTCGCCGATATGCCGCTCCAGCTCGACCACGCGCTCCTTGGAGCGGCGCTCCTCGGATTCGAGCTCGTTGCGGGCATGGGTCAGGCGCTGCAAGGCAGCGGCCGCCTCGGCCTCGGCCTGCCGCAGGGCCGGGAGGCCATGGGCGGCGACGGCCTGGGCGGTGGCGGTCTTGGTCTGATCTTCGGTCAGGTCCGCAACGGCCTTGAGATTCTCGGAAACCTGCCGCTCGGCGGTGGCGGCCTGATCCCGCGCATCGGCGAAGCTGATGGCGTACATCAGGGCTTCGAGGCGGCGGATTTCGGCGGAGAGGTTCTTGTAGCGGGAGGCCTGACGGCCCTGGCGCTTCAGGCTCTCGATCTGATTCTCGAGCTCGCGGATCACGTCCTCGACGCGAACGAGATTGTCCTCGGCGGCTTTCAGGCGCAGCTCCGCCTCGTGGCGGCGGGCGTGGAGGCCCGCGATGCCGGCGGCGTCTTCAAGGATGCGGCGGCGGGCCTGGGGCTTGGCCGAGATGATTTCGCTGATCTGGCCCTGGCGGACGAGGGCGGGGGAGCGGGCGCCGGTGGCGGCATCCGCAAACAGGATCTGCACGTCGCGGGCGCGGACTTCCTTGCCGTTGACGCGGTAGGTGGAGCCTTCCTCGCGCTCGATCTTGCGCGAGATCTCCAGGAGATCGCTGTCATTGAACGCGGCGGGCGCCGTGCGCTCCGTATTGTCGATGGTGAGCATCACCTCGGCCCAGTTACGGGCCGGGCGGCCGCCTGAGCCTGAGAAAATGACGTCGTCCATGCCCGTGGCGCGCATGTTCTTGTGGGAGTTCTCTCCCATCACCCAGCGCAGGGCTTCCACGAGATTGGACTTGCCGCAGCCGTTCGGCCCGACGACCCCGGTCAGACCGGGCTCGATCAGGAAGTCGGAAGGCTCGACGAATGTCTTGAACCCTGCAATGCGAAGGCGCGTCAGCTTCATGGACGCGCCTTTCCGGCCCGGCCCGAAAGGGCAGGCTGAAGGGGCTTACTCGCCCAGCAGAGGCTTGATGACCTTTTCAATCTCATCGATCGACAGGCTTCCCGGATGACGCTGACCATTGATGAAGAAAGTCGGCGTGGAGTCTACGTTGAATTGCTCCATACCCCGGTTCTTCACCGCGTTCACAGCGTCATAAAGTTTCTGGTCCTTGAGGCAAGCATCAAATTTTTCCTGTGAAAAACCAGCCTGCCGCATGAGCTGACGGAGCGAATCCAGGGGTTTGTCCACAAAGGCCCAGTTCTTCTGCTGCTCGAAAAGCAGGTCCGTGACCGGGTAATACTTATCGTTGCCGTCGCAGCGAGAGAGCATGAAGCCCGCCGTCGCCAGGGGATCGAGCGGGAATTCGCGCAGGATGAAGCGGACCTTGCCCGTGTCGATGTAGCGCTTCTTCAGCTCCGGCCACGTATTCTTGTGGAAAGCGGCGCAGTGGGAGCAGGTGAGCGAGGCGTACTCGACGATGGTCACCTTGGCGTTCTCCGGGCCAAGAGCCACGTCCCCAAGGGGGCCGGGCGTCGCGAGGTCCTGCACGGCGACGTTCTGGGCGAAGGCCGGAAGGCTCGTGGCGAGATAGGCGGTGACAGCTGCGGTCCCGAGAAGCTGAAGCGTCTGACGCCGGGTGATCATGGTGGGTAGGCTCCTAAAGAGATGCTGCTTTGCGGTAGAATGAGACACGCGCCGTGGCAAGCGCCCGATATGTCACGCTTTCGTGCGTGAACCGGAGCTGACTATCGCCTGTCCCAGCCGGTCGAGGGCGGCCTTCAGGCCTTCCTCCTCAATGGGGCCGATGGCGGCGCTCACCTTCTCCTGGTCCTCAGGGGTGAGGGTGGGAGCGGGCGGACGCTTCTTCTCGACCCGCCGCACCGGCCCTTGTTTCAGCACGAGCTTTCCTATGCAGCGCCAGCCGTAATAGGTGTTCACCCGGTCGATGATGATGGGGGCCTGGTGCTGGAGTTCCAGGGCGAAGGCGCTTTCCACGCGGATCACGAGGGTGGACGGCTCGGGCCGCGATTCCGGATCGGCATGGGGCGCCTTCTTCTTCCATTCGATCTTGAGCGGCTGGGTGAAGGCGGCAAGCCGCTCGCCCACGATATCGGCCCAGGCCATGATGACGTCGGACGTGGCAAAGCCTTGCGCCGCCATGCTCGGGGAGAGGCAGACATCCAGGAATTCCGCAAGGGGGCGGGCCAAAGGCCTCGGTCGTCTCATGTTGAATGTCCAAAAGCCGCGTTGGAATATGATCGCAGGACCGTTATTCCACGTCACATGTTAACGCCCGCTTTGAGCGCGACCAAGCCCGACCCTCAGGATCTGCTCGACTGGTACGATCGTCACCGGCGCGATCTGCCATGGCGCGCGAAGCCCAGCGAGACCGCAAACCCTTACCGCGTCTGGCTTTCGGAGATCATGCTGCAGCAGACGACGGTAGCTGCGGTCAAACCTTACTATCTGAACTTTCTCCAGAGGTTTCCCACAGTGGAGGCCCTGGCCGAGGCTCCCACGGATTCGGTCATGCAGGCCTGGGCGGGGCTCGGCTATTATTCCCGCGCCCGCAATCTCCATGCCTGCGCCAAGGCGGTTGTGGAAAAGCACGGCGGGGTTTTTCCGGGGACGGAGGCCGAGCTCCTGAAGCTCAAGGGCGTCGGCGCCTATACGGCAGCGGCGGTGGCGGCCATCGCCTTCAACCAGAAGGCTGCGGCGGTGGACGGCAATGTGGAGCGGGTCATGTCCCGCCTTTTCATGGTCGAGGAGCCGCTGCCCAAGGCAAAGCCTCTCATTCGCGCTTTGACCGAAGAACTGGTGCCCGAGGACAGGCCCGGTGATTTCGCACAGGCCGTCATGGATCTCGGCGCCACCATCTGCACGCCCAAGCGTCCGGCCTGTGCCTTGTGCCCATGGATGAAGCCGTGTCAGGCCCGTGCCACCGGCTTGCAAGAGACGTTTCCGAAAAAGCAGAAGAAGGAAACCGGGCAGCTGCGCAAGGGCGCGGCTTTCGTGGTGCTTCGCGCCGACGACACCATCCTGCTTCGCACCCGCCCACCCACGGGTCTCCTCGGTGGCATGGCCGAGCCGCCGACGAGCGAATGGGAGCCGGCCTACGAGCCCTCCCGCGCCGTGCTCGACGCGCCCATCGATGCGCGCTGGCAGCGCCTGCCCGGCACCGTGCGCCACGTCTTCACGCACTTCCCGCTCGAACTGACGGTGCTCTTCGCCAAAGTCCCGAAGGGAACGCCCGCGCCCCACGACATGCGTTGGACCCCACGTCTTCAGCTGCATGAGGAGGCCCTGCCGGGTGCGATGAAGAAGGTGCTCGCGCATGCACTGGGCGACATGCCGGGCGCGAGTGCGAAGGCGGCTTCCAAGCCGGCCAAGGTCCCCAACTCATCGGGATAAGGCCACGGTTTCCTTTTGACGCTTCGAAGGACGTAGTGATATTGGGACGTAATTCAGTTTCGAATCTTCCAACATCGCCGAGACCCAACGATGGCCACGCAACCGGATGAGTCCACGGGCAACGATAAGTCCGATGCGCGACGGCCCATTGCCGCCCGCAGCAGCGGGTTTGCGCAAAAGCTTACGCAGGCTCTGCTCAAGACCTCCGTGACGCCCAACCAGATTTCGGTCGCGAGCATTCTCTTCGCGGCTATTGGCGCTGCGGCTCTCGTCTATGCGCCGGCGCATCCGCTGTTCTACCTAGTTGCAGTTGCCAGCATTCAGCTGCGCCTGTTGTGCAACCTCCTGGACGGCATGGTGGCGGTGGAGGGTGGACGCGGCTCGCCGGTCGGCGTGCTCTACAACGAAATTCCTGACCGCGTTGCGGATACCATGCTGCTCGTCGCGTTGGGTTATGGCGCCGGCTCTCCATGGATCGGATGGGCCTGCGCGCTCGCTGCGGCTTTGACAGCATATATTCGCGTGTTCGGCGGCGCGCTCGGTCAGGCGCAGGATTTTCGCGGGCCGATGGCGAAGCAGCATCGCATGGCGCTGCTGACCGGGGCTTGCGCGCTTGCTCTTGTCGAGGGCCTCATCTGGCAGGAGCGCTATGTACTTCGCATTGCTGCGTGGATTATCCTGATCGGGTCGCTCGCCACGTGCGTGACGCGTCTCAAAGCGGTTGCGGGCCGTATCGAGGAGCGGCCATGATCGATCTCGTTCTCATCGGCCTCACGCGTTTCCTTGTGGGTGGGCATTCACGCTGGATCGGGTCGCAACCGCATGAGCGGCAGCGCATCTATTTTGCCAATCACGGCAGCCATATCGATACGCTGCTGCTGTGGTCCGCCTTGCCGAAACATCTTCGTGCAACGACCCATGCAGCGGCTGCTGCGGATTATTGGGGGCAGGGCGCTGTCAAGCGCTTCATCGCGCAGAACGGCCTTAATGCGGTGCTCATCGACAGGTCGGGCTCGTCCGCGCCCGGCGATGCGCTGGAGCCGTTGCGCAAGGTGCTGTCTGAGGGCCATTCGCTGATCCTGTTTCCGGAAGGCACGCGCAGCACCAACAGGCTGCCCGGTCCCTTCAAGAGCGGGCTTTATCGGCTGGCGAAGGAGTTTCCCAGCGCCGAGCTGATCCCGGTCTATCTCGACAACCCCGCGCGTGCGATGCCGAAGGGTGCCTTCCTGCCGCTTCCCATCATCTGCAGCGCGCATTTCGGTGCCGCGCTGGAGCGAGTCGAGAACGAAGAGAAGGAGCCGTTTCTCGCGCGCGCTCAGGCCGCCGTTTCCGCTCTTGCTCCACCTTTGCCCGAGGCCATGGCTTAAATGACGCTTCTCCAGAAATCTCTGATCCTGTTCGGCATCACCGGCACGATCCTTGGCGTCTCCTCCCTGGTCGGCGCCGTTCTTACGCGCCGCGTAACATCCGAGAGCGGAACCGCGACGGTCGAGAACCTGAATGCGCGGATCAAGGCTTGGTGGGTGATGATCGCGATCTTCGCGGCCTGCTATGCGCTGGGTTTCACCGCGACGGTGCTACTGTTCGCGCTCACATCCTTCTACACCCTGCGCGAGTTCATCTCGCTCACGCCGACGCAGCGTGCTGATCATGTGCCGCTGGCCTTCGCATTCTATGTGCTGCTGCCGCTGCAATATTGGCTGGTCTGGAGCGATTGGTACGGGTTGTTCGCGATCCTGATCCCCGTCTATGGCTTCCTTCTTCTGCCGAGCCTCTCATCGCTCCAGGGCGACCCTGTGAATTTCCTGCTGCGAGTCAGCTGCATTCAATGGGCCGTGATGCTCACCGTCTATTGCATCAGCCACGCGCCCGCGCTGGTTCTGCTTCCCGTCCCCGGATACGAGGGCCAGGGCTTCCTGCTGCTCTTCTTCCTCACTGCCGTCGTGCAGTTCAGCGATGTGATGCAGTACGTCTTCGGCAAGCTGATGGGAAAGAGGAAGCTCGCGCCCGTCATCAGTCCGTCCAAGACCGTCGAGGGGCTTATCGGCGGTGGGTTGTCGGCCATGATCCTCGGCGCCGCTCTGTGGTGGATCACGCCATTCTCAGCCCCGGTCGCGGCGGCCATGGCGGGCATGATCGTGATCGCAGGATTCCTCGGCGGGCTCTCGCTCTCGGCCATAAAGCGCTCCATGGGTGCGAAGGATTGGGGAACCATGGTGCAGGGTCACGGCGGCGTGCTGGACCGCATGGATTCGGTGAGCTTCGCCGCCCCGGTCTTCTTCCACCTGACGCGCTATTTCTACACGGTTTGAACCTTCACCCGCCGGTGAGCACTTTCTGATTGCGCTTGAACAGCGTCGCCAGGGCATTCGCGACCCGCGTTACGCTGGCCCGGCTGCGGCTGCGGCGGTGCATGACGAGGAAAACGTCCTCGATCAGCTCGCCCTCGGGCTTCACCACCTGCACGAGATCGGGATCGGAATCACCGAGCCAGCAGGGTAGGAAGGCCGCGCCGAGGCCCGTCTTCGCGGCCTGATAGCGGATCGGCATATCACCGATGCGCGCCGCGATGGTGCGGCCTTGCGCGAAGCCGGCAACGTATGCGGCCTGCTTGGAAAGAGTTGGGTCTTCAGGTGGGGCGATGACGGTCTCAGGGTTCGCCGTCGTGGCATAGATGGCGAAGGCGATCTGCCCGATGCGGCGCACGACGAGATCGTCGCTCCCTTCGGGCAGGTTGCGCATGCGCAGACCTATATCGGCCTCGCCCGATGCGAGATCGAGCCTTTGCCGCGTGGGGATATAGGCGATCTCCACCGGGGCCGCGGCTTCGTGCAGTTCTGCCGAATGCAGCGAGAGGAACATGGCGACGGAGGATGTCGCCGTGATCCGCACCGGCGCATTCGGGTCCGGCCGATAAGCAGCAGCCGTGCGCGAGACGATGCCCGCCGCTTCGCCCATCGGGGACGCGGCCTCGAAGACCGCTTGGCCTGCTTCCGTCAATTCGAGATTGTTGGGACCGCGCTGGAACAGATCGAGCCCCAGGGCTTCCTCCAGCGCCTTGATGCGTCGGGCGATTGTCGGCTGGCTTTGGCCGAGGGCCTTGGCCGCGCCGTTCATCGATCCATGAGCCACCACGGCCAGGAAGATCCTGAGATCGTCCCACGACGCTTCGGTGTGGAAGGGGCCGAGGGGAGAAGACATGCGGACAGAAGCAGGAACCATGAGTCGATGTTAAAACGCTTGGGCAGGGATGGCATAGGGAAATGTTCGCTTTCAGGACACCTCAGGGACGAGCCCACCTTCGCCTGAAGCCCGAAAGGCCACAGCCCCGCAACTTCGTGAGAGCGTTCTACATTTTTGATGGCAGGAGGAGCCTTCGTCAGGAGGGTGAAGACGCGAGGGGAAGCCTCTGCTTGAAATCGTTGAAAGACATGGCACGGCTCGTTGAGAAACGGGGCCTCTGCAACCCGGTGTCGTCGGCTGGTTCACAATGCCAGGGCAGGGCATCCGCCGGCAGGTATTTGCCCAAAGCATCGAGGATGAGCATGGCGACAGTCACGACCGCGACGATGACGATTGCGATGGCCGAGGCCTGGCTCGCGAGGCCTGCCTCTTCGAGATTGTAGAGCGCCACGCCGATGGTCTCCGTGCCTGCCGACCAGAGCAGGGCCGAGACCGTCAATTCACTGAACGCGAGCAGGAACGCCATGAGCCCGCCTGCAACGACTGCCGGAAGCAGCGAAGGCAGGATGATGTCGATGAACCGTTGTGCAAGGCCCGCGCCATCGAGAGCGGCGGCCTCCTCGGGGGCGAGGTCGATTTGCGTCATGGCCGCAAGCACCGGCTTGATGGCGACGGCAAGGAAGCGGGCGAGATAGGCGAAGACGATGATCCAGGGCGTGGCATAAAGCGAGACGCCGATGAGGGGCAGCGGCTTCAGGAAGAGCAGGATGCAGGCGATGGCCAGCACGATGCCGGGCAGCACGTAAGGAATTTCGAGAAGCGCGATCACGGGTATTCGCGACGTTCCCATCCGCCGCACCAATGCATAGGCGGTCGGGATCGCGAGACATGCGAGCAGGAACGCGGCTCCGCCCGAATAGATCAGCGAATTCATGAAGGCACGCATCGTCACATCCTGACGCGCCATTACTTCCGTGAAATTGTCGAGGGTCAGGTTCGAGAGAGTGAGCGGCATTCCAAAAGATGGCACCAGGGCCGAAGCCATGAGGGATATGAGCGGCAGGATCAATGTGAAGGCGATCATGAGCCCCACGAAGATCTCGACGGACTTTCGCGCCTTGCCGAGATGCCAGAAGGGTTTTAGCGGCGCGTCTTCCTCCAGGCGCACATCGGAGCGGCGGGTAAGCAATTGACTTGCCACGACGCAGACCATGGCGACAGCAGCAACGAGAAGGCCGAGCGCCGCTACGTCGGGCAGCATGCCGGTGCCGAAGCTCGACAAGCGGCGATAGATGAGAACCGGCAGCGTCACGTAATTCACCGGCGCGCCGAGGAGGGCCGGAATGCCGAAATTGCCGATACCTGCGACGAAAGCCAGCAATGATGCGCTTAAAATATGCGGGCGCAGGAGCGGGAGCAGATGGTCGATGATGATGCGTGAGGGCTGCGCGCCGTCGATGCGGGCGGCTTCGACGATCGAGAGCGGAATGCGCTTCAGACCGGCGCTGATCACGATGGTGACGAGCGGCGCATGAT
>NZ_JBFUMH010000020.1:0-51844 GCF_054049475.1 Microvirga sp. P5_D2
ATGGCACAACCGACGGTGACATCTCCGACCTTGTAGGTCACCACATCCTGGCCGCGGCTGATCGTGTCGGACTCGCGGTAGCTCGTGCCGCCCGGAACATCGACGTCAAACAGGTGAATCTTGCGGTACCGAGCGATCTCATCGCCGTTGGGGCCGAACACAACGGTCGTGTTGTAATGGTTGTTGCCCTCACGCTCGACGACGCTGCCTGCGTGGATGGTCACTCGATGCTTGGCAGCAAGGCCCGACATGAGCTTGTAGGCGTCGCCGTCCGGGAAGAACTCGCCATTGCTATGGATGTTGTCACGCCCCTCGCCAAGATAGGCGTAATATTCGGGAAGAACGATGAGATCGGGCGCCTCTTCGGCTACTGTCTTCTCAATCATCGCGGCGGCAGTTTTTAGGTTCTCCGCCTTGTTGTTCTGGGTATTCATCTGAATTAGACTGACTTTCACGTCACGGCCTCCTTTGAACCTGTGGTCAAATGTGAACGTGTCGTGCGAGCTTGCACAAACGCGAAATACTTTCTCTTCAGCCCAAGTTTTCCTTGTTCGGCATTGCACAATCCGCCTGCCGCATGGCTCGGGACCTACCAGGACGCTCCATCCAACTGGGCGCGCGAGAAGCTATGAGCGACCTCCTGAGCCATCTGCGCCACTACAGCCGAGATTAGATTGTCCGGATGATCGCAATAAACGGCGTGAAAGCTGAGCGGGGGGAAGGCGGGTGTCACGTCGAGCGCCACGAGCGTACCGGCTGCGAGTTGCTCGCGCACGATCACGGTTGGCATAGGTGTCACGCCGATTCCGTCCTGCGCCAGTCGAATGATGGTGGCCAGCGAATTCGAATTGTACGTCGTCGGATCCTCGATGCCGGCGTCCGCAAGCTGCCTCAGGAGCCTGTGTTGAGGCATGCTGTCCTTAGAATAGGCGAGGATCGGGTGGTCGGCGAGTTCCGCGAGGGTCAGCGGCCTGTCAGGCAGCCCTAGCTTCGGGCTTGCGAGCCAAGTGCAGGCGAAGGTGCACAGGTCGAGGTTGATAAGGTCCGGTGCGATCACTGGGCCCATAATCAGCGCGAGGTCGAGACGCCTCTCGGCCACCTCTCGAGCCATGTTGAGGCTCGTGTCGGTGTTGAGGTCCATGGCGATGCCGGGATATCGTGTCCAGATCCGCTCGATGAACTGCGGGAGCCAGGCGTGTGCAATCGAATCGATCGTGCCGATCTTGATCGATCCACGCAGGCTGCTCGGGTCGCTCACGGCTTCCCGGAACTCGTTGGCAACCCGTACCAGTTCCTCAGCCTTCGGAACCGCCTGCTTTCCCAAGCTGGTAAGCCTTATGCAGCGGACATCTCGCTCGAATAATTGAATTCCAAGATCACGTTCCAGAGTTGCAATACGGTTCGAGATCGCCGCTTGTGTCGTGTGAAGTCTCTCGGCTGCTGCGCTGAAGCTTCCCAGCCTAGCGACCCAAAGAAAGGTCTCCACGAAACGCAGGTTCATCCCTAGTATCCTCGCACTGAGCTTTCGATCGAGCTTAAGGTCTCCTTCCTTTGATTACGATGCAAGGCGTCGACGGATTGCCCAAGCCAATCCTCTGACAGAACATAATAACCATTCGATAGGATCTGTACCGCACTGTCAGATTCGGTATGTCCAAATACCTGATAGGGAAAGGTCGCTACGGGCCTACATTGGAGAAAAGTATTCAGCAGTGCTGCTCCTCATATAGTAACGTTGCTCTATATCGCTCTTGCTAGCTTCGATCAGAGTATCAAAGATTTTCGAGCACGGATGCGGGAATGCTTGCACGCAGTCAGAATCTAAATTCCCTTCCCTTCGGGACGTCCGCTATTCCCAACTCAACTCGACATTCGGCTGACATCCGAGAAGTGCCAACTGCTGACGTTTAGACAATGAAGCGAGAGCTAAGGCAGATGGTCATCCAAAGGAGAAGTCAGTAGTTAATCCCTCCCCCGAGGCTCTGTCTTAGGTCCGGCTTGACCAATATCCGGCCAGACTGGTCCCATCGCGAGAGCCCCAACCCTGCTGGCTCGCCTCGTCGTAGACGGAGAGAGTACGTTCGACGACTGGAAGCGAAAGACCGAGCTCACCTCCTTCCGCGATCATGGTTCGCAGATCCTTCCGGAAAGAGTCGACATCGAAGGTTACGGGCTGCGGATCGTCTCCGCGCATGCCCTTCGCGATCATCGCCCCACGTGCCTTGAGAATATTAGCGCCGCCGGACGTATCCGAGAACAGGTCGATAATCTGTTCCGGTTCGATGCCAAGATGGCGGCAGAGCGAATAAGCCTCACCAAGGGCTTGGTAATAGACGACCAGAGGCAGGTTCACGGCAAGCTTCAGGCTCGCCCCAGAGCCGACGGGGCCAGCATGTTCAATGCGACGGCTGAACTGCTCGATGATCGGGCGTGCACGGGCGACATCCTCGGGCGTCCCTCCGACGAGACTGATCAATCGCCCTTCACGGGCCGGACCGGTGGAGCCGCTCACCGGGCACTCCACATACGCTCCACCTTTTGCTCCGACCTGCTCAGCAAGAGCACGCTGCACCTTGGGCTGAACAGTACTCGTGTCAATGAAGAGCTTGCCGTTCAGATCCGTGGTAAGAATCCCCTGATCACCATTGAACACGTTCTCCAAAGCATCCGAATCCAAAACGCAGGTGATGATTGCCTCGGTCTGTTCGACAACGGCGGCTGGAGATTCGCCAAGCACGGCACCAGCCTCGACAAAGCTCTTGGCCTTATCGGGCGTGCGATTCCAGACCACGAGCTCATGCCCGCAACCCTGAAGCCGGGTTGCGAGGGCACCGCCCATACGGCCAAGTCCAATGATCCCAATCTCCATCGACGTCTCCCGATATTCGCGTGCTCTAGTTGACGATCTCTCTTCGGAGAGGCGGCATATCGGAATGTTACCGCCTCCCCTTCCGATGATTAGGAAAGCCTAGCCCTGTCCGTTCCAGCTCTTGGCGAGTTGATCCTGCTCGCCAAGGCCTTCGATCCCTAAGCGGACGCGGTTGCCAGGGCGCAGATAGACCGGCGGTTTCATTCCCATGCCGACGCCGGGTGGCGTGCCGGTCGCGATGACGTCGCCCGGCTGAAGGCTCATGAATTGGCTCAGGTAGCTCACCAGGAACGCAGCCCCATAGACCATCGTCTCCGTGCTGCCGTTCTGATAGCGATTGCCATCCACTTCCAGCCACATGTGGAGGTTTTGGGGATTGGGGATTTCATCCCGTGTGACGAGCCAGGGGCCGATGGGGCCAAAGGTGTCGGCGCTCTTTCCCTTCGTCCACTGGCCCGAGCGTTCGATTTGGAAAGAGCGTTCCGAGACATCGTTGACGACGCAGTAGCCTGCCACATGCTCAAGCGCCTGGGCCTCATCCACGTATTTCGCGGCCTTGCCGATCACGATGCCGAGTTCGACCTCCCAATCGGTCTTTTCGGATCCACGCGGGATCTCGATATCGTCGGTTGGGCCGCAGATAGAGCTGGTCGCTTTCATGAAGACGATGGGTTCGGGCGGTACGGCCATACCGGACTCAGCCGCGTGATCGGAATAGTTGAGACCGATGCAGATGAACTTGCCAACCTGCCCGACGCATGGACCGATGCGCGGATTACCCTCGACGAGCGGCAGCGTAGATGGATCGATGCTGCGCAGTCGCTCAAGCCCCGCAGATGAGAGGGCCTCACCGGCGATATCCGGAACGATGCCGGAGAGATCGCGGATATTGCCATTCTGATCGAGTAGGCCTGGTTTTTCCTGCCCAAGCGGGCCGTAGCGTAGCAGCTTCATGGGATCTCCTTGTTCCTTTGAGCTCGTGAGATTGAGGTGAACTGTCGATCAAACACGGTCGCCTTGAACGCTTTCGTCAGCCGAGTGGCGATTGGTCGAGCTTGACCTTGAGCGAGGGATGAATCTGATCTTCGATATGCCTGAGCGTCGTCTGGTAATGTTCGATGAGCCGCTCGACGGCCAAATCCGTCTTGCGATCGAGCGCGGCTTCCATGAGGCCGCGATGCTCTTCCAGGGTGTTCCGGTAGCGCTTCGATGACGCCACGGAAATGAAGCGGTATCTCTGTGCCTGGTCCATCAGGTCCTTGCAGATCGCGATCAGGATCGAGGAGCCGCAGGATGCGATGAGAGCGAGATGGAAAGCCCGGTGGCGCTCCTCCCAGGCAGGGTTAGTGCTCGTATCCTCCTCAGAGAGTTTCCATGGCGTGCGTGAGAGATGATGGAAGCATACGACGATGCGCTCCTCCCAGGCCTGGTCGCCATTCTTGATCGACTCTTCGAGCGCCTTTCCTTCCAGCCAGCACCGGGTCTTCACTAGCTCGCGCCAGCCCTCGATGCTGACAGGCGGTACGAAGAAGCCACGCTGATCCTTTCGCTCGACCAGTCCTTCGGAAGAGAGACGGTTGAGGGCCTCTCTGACCGGGTTGAGGCCGGCCCCGTACCGTTCAGATATGAAATCGATCAGGAGCTTCTGTCCTGGCCGCAATTCACCATTCAGAATGTCCTGGCGAAGTCTCTCATAGACCGAGGTTGCCGCAGTTATCTTTTCGATTTTGTTCATGACGCAGCCCGCGCGAGGTTTGGTTCGGAGCGGAATGTCCCGGCGGAGGATGAAGGTCAACCGCCGGGACATCGAGCTCACCTATTGCGCAAGAGTCTCCTCTGTAACGCTCTCCTTGTGCCAGAAGACGAACCGACGCTGGGCCCAGGCCACAATCCAGAATGTCGCCAGCCCGAGCAGGCTCAGGTAGATGATCAGCGAGAATACGCGCGGGGTGTTGAGCTGGGCAGCCGCTACGCGGATCAACTCGCCGAAGCCCTTGCCGCCGCCCAGGAACTCGCCCACCACAGCGCCGACGACGACCAGCACCGCAGCGTTCTTCAGGCCCGAGAAGAAGTGAGGCATGCCAATGGGAAGCTTCAGCTGCACCAAGGTCTGCCAGCGACTTGCCCCCATTGTCTTGAACAGCATGCGGGCATTGTGGTCGGCTGCGTGAAGGCCCGCCGCCGTTCCGACGATGACCGGAAAGAAGGCGATGAAGGCTGCAAGCGCCACCTTGGATCCGATGCCGAAGCCCAGCCACGATACGAAAAGAGGCGCAAATGCCACCTTCGGCATCGTGTTGATGGCCACGAGGTACGGCATGACTGCCTTCTCGCCGAAAGCGGTCTCGCCCACAAGGACACCGAGTCCGAAGCCGAGTACGACAGCAATCACAAAGCCGAGGAGAACCTCCTGTGTCGTGATCCAAAGGGCCATAAGCATGTAGTCGCCCGTCAGCAGATTCTTGCCGACCACGAAGAGATCTTCGATGGTCTCGATCGGTGACGGAAGAATGATGGGCGAGATCAGTTCAATCAGATAGACGAACTGCCACACGATCAGGAAGCCGATCAGCAGAGCGACCATCGATACCCAGCGAGGAATCCGGTCTATCCAGGAGACGCGCTCTGCCCATACGGTCTGTTCGGGAATTGGGGCAGTAAAGGCTTGTGCGTGGGTCATTGAAACGCTCCATTGTCGAGATGACTGCGGATGCGGTGAACAAGCGCCCCAAAGCGCGGATCGGTCATCATGTCCAGGGTTCTCGGTCTGGGCAGGTCGACCGTAATGGTTTCGACGAAGCGTCCTGGTCGCGATGACATCACGTACACCACGTCGGAAAGGATCACAGCTTCAGGAATAGAGTGAGTCACGAGGAAGGATGTCGCGTTGCGCTCCAGGCAGATCCTCTGCAGCTCCATGTTCATGAAGTCACGGCTCAGTTCGTCGAGCGCACTGAACGGCTCATCTAGCAGCAGGACCGCAGGCTCCGTGATCAGCATTCGGCAGATCGCCGCGCGCTGCGCCATGCCGCCGGAAAGCTCGCTCGGGTACACGTTCTCAAAACCTTTCAGACCGACGAGATCGAGGAGTTGGTGCGCCTGATCGTGCTTGGCCCGAGCCGCCGCCTTGCCGTCGCGAATCTCGATCGGGAGCACGATGTTCTCGATGGTGGTCCGCCAGGGAAACAGGGTAGCTTGCTGGAACATCATACCGATGTCCCGGCGCGGCCCCATGACCGGCTTGCCTTGAAGAACGACGCTGCCTGACGACGGAGGCTGCAAACCTGCCATGATCTTGAGCAGGGTGGATTTCCCGCACCCGCTCGGTCCGATGATCGATGAGAAGGTGCCCTCCCGCAGCACCAGATCCACCTTGTCGAGAGCCTGCACATTGCGCTTGGCGAAAGTCTTGCTGACGCCTCGCAGTTCATACACCGGTCGGCCCATGAGGCCGACCGGAGCAACAGCTTGTCCAGCCATCGAAACAAGCGTCATTACTTCCCGCCCTTGTTCCAGGAATCCACGAACTGGTTTGTGTAGGCGGCCTTCAGATCCGGAAGTGGGGTCTTCAGAACTCCCGACGCTACGGCACTCTTGTGCCAGAGCTCCCAGTGTTCCGGCGGCTGGTAACCCCAGCCCTTCGACTTGTCGAACGGCGTGATCCGCTCCTTCACCTGCTCGAACAAGGCAGCCGACAGCTTGGTGTCCTCACCCTCCTGCGGGTTTCCGGCCTTCGTGTGCTGCAGAACTTTTTGCTTATTCTCCGGCTTGAGTCCGAACTCCGTTGCCTGAACGAGAATGCGGCCGAACTTCTCGACAGCCTGAGGATTCTGGTCGATGAAGGACTTCATCGCTGCATAGCCGTTGCCGAAGTAGCTCAGGTACTGTTCCGGCGTGATCTCCCGCAGGTCGATCCCTCGCGTTTCCATGATGGCTGCATCGCTGACAGCTGCCGCATAGGCTTTGATGTCGCCGCGCAGGAAAGCCGCTGCTGCAAGGCCGCCATCACCAACCGGTAGAAACGTGAAGTCCTTGCCTTCGCTCATCTTCAGATCCGTGAGGATCGCGCGGGTGAAGCCGACTTCTGCGCCATCGGCTGTGCCGACGCCAATAACAGCCCCTTTCAGCTCAGCCGGAGACTTGATTGCCGACTTCTCGGGAACGACAACGCCGAAAACCGATTTCGCAAAGTGATTGTAGATGAAGACGACATCAACGCCGCGTGCACGTGCGGCAAGAACCGGAGCGGGGCCGGGCTGCCCGATCTGTGCCTGGCCAGCGGACATGGCCTGAAGGACCTGCGAAGAGCCGTCTACGGCTTCAACCTTCACATCGAGACCTTCTTTCTCGAACATCTTCTCGCCGATCGCCACATAGAGCGGGAAGTTGTTTACGGCCGATGGATTCGGAAGAACCACGGTTATCTTCGTGGGCGCAGTCTGAGCGCCAGCGACGCTCATCGCCCAAGGGGCCAAGGCAAGCGTTATAGCCAATCCAAGAGTCTTACTCATCTTCATCGACGTTTCCTCTCCTGCATTCTGCGCTCATTGGCGCTGCCGCTTTTTCGACGCGGCAACCAATGATGTATGCAGCAACCAGAGATGTCAAAAAATGTATGATCTTTTATTCGAGAAGATGGCCATCTATATTCTTGAGTTATTCTGCAAAGCACAATTTATCTTAAAAATACCAATAAAATTATTGTGCACTGCAGTAATAATGCCTAATAATACAAGTTACTAGGTGACATTACTATACGAAAGAACAACTCGCTTCTGACCCAAAAAATACATTTTATGCTGTCCAGCTGAAAAATCGGTGACGCATCCGGCGCTCGGATGCGGGTGCATTTTTTAGGAGAACAGCGATGGACGGAAGTTCTTATGTGATAGCGMCCCCTGCTCGCGCTTTTCTGCCAGTAGCCGGAACCAGCCAGACGTTCCCGGTTCGGCGGATCTACTGCGTCGGCAGGAACTACGTCGCCCACGTCCGCGAGATGGGTGGCGACGAGTCCCGGGATCCACCTATCTTTTTCCAGAAGCCAGCCGACAGTATCGTCCAGGACGGAAGCTCAATCCCCTATCCACCCATGACGAGCAATTACCACTACGAACTCGAATTGGTCGTCGCGATCAAAGAAGGTGGGCGAGATATTCCGGTCGCAGACGCGCTCGAACATATCTACGGCTATGGCATCGGCCTCGATATGACCCGTCGCGATCTTCAGATGGATCTCGGCAAGAGCGGCCTGCCCTGGGAGGCCGGCAAGGCTTTCGATCAGTCATGCCCCTGCGGGCCTATTCATCCGGTCGAGCAGGTTGGGCACATTTCGGAAGGCTCCATCCGCCTCACCGTCGATGGTGAAGTGAAGCAGGACTCGGACCTGGGACTGATGATCTGGAAGGTGCCGGAAATTATCGCGAACCTGTCCAAGTACTTTACGCTGCAGCCTGGCGACATCATCCTGACCGGAACCCCTGCGGGCGTCGGAGCGGTGTTGCCGAGAAACGAACTCGTCGGCACGATCGACAAGCTTGGAGCCCTCAAAGTGCAGATCAGCGGCTCATAGAGCTTTTCAGCGAAAACAGCATGTAAGAGTTGGACGCACGGACTTCCGGCTTGCCGGCACTCCATACGCAGCCTTCAAGTCCAGCTCCCATTCACGCTATTGAGCTTAAGCAGTCGATCACGGTGCATTTCCCCGAGGGAGTTGATCCCGAGAAGACCCATGTTTCGACTGATCTCAGTTGAAAGGATATTGATGGCGTGGCTGACACCAGCCTCGCCCCCAATGGCCGCCGCATAAATGAATGGACGACCGACGAAGACAAACGTAGCCCCGAGGGCGATTGCCTTCAGCACGTCGGAGCCTCGACGAACGCCGCCGTCCATCATGATAGGCATTGCTGATCCAAGGGCATCTGCGATAGCCGGCAGGACGCGGAGAGGCGAGACTGTTCCATCGAGCTGCCGGCCGCCGTGGTTCGAAACGATAATGCCGTCAACGCCACTATCCCGGGCGATGCAGGCATCCTCCTTGGACATGATGCCCTTGACGATCAAGCGCCCCTTCCACCGTTCCCGGATCATTTCCAGATGCCGCCAGTTCAGGTGATCCTTCGCGCCGAAATCCCGCATCACGCTCTTGGCCAGGATCGGAGCTCCGCGTGTCGCGTAGGAATTCTCGAAATGAGGCATACCGTGTTTCAGCAGCGTTCGGAAAAACGTATTCAACGTCCAATTCGGTCGCATCATCCCATCCCAGGCCAAGCGCAGACTGGGTCGCAGTGGCGTGGAAAAGCCGCTTCGAATGTTGTTCTCGCGATTAGCCAGAACTGCCGTGTCAACGGTGAGCACGAGCGTCTCGAAACCTGCTCTCTCCACTCGCTCCAGCAATCCAAGAATCCGGTCTGGTTCTCCCGGCAGGTAAGCCTGGAACCAAGCCATGGGATTTGCCTTGGCGACTTCTTCGAGCCGTATCAGGGAAGAGCCGCTCATCACCATAGGGATGTTTGCTTGCCCGGCCGCTCGCGCCAGCACCAGATCGCCGCGATAGGCTGACAGTGCACTGATACCCATAGGGGCAATCCCGAACGGTGCCGGGTACGTGCGGCCGAACAGTTCGACCTTCTGCGTTCGCTTGGATACATCAACGAGCACCCGTGGGACGAAGCCCAACTCCTCAAAGGTCGACCGGTTGTCGCGCAACGAGGCATTCGTTTCTGCGGCTCCTGAGACATATCCGAAGATCGGTCGCGGTAAGTGGCGCCGTGCCGCAGTCTCGAAATCATCGAGCGCCAGGATTCGGCGAAGACGTCGCGGGAGAGCGGCGGGGGGTTTTCGCACGATGCCTTGCACAGGTGTGGATTCCAAGTCCGTGGTGGAGCGCTCCATGCCGCGCGGCAAGTCAGAAATACCCATGGCAGTTTCTCTCCGATAACGCTGCACGGACGCCATGCCGTCCATTCTGCATCCCTACACCCACCTCATCCCGGATACCTCAAAGGCTCAGGGCACGCGCGGCGCCATTGCGCGATAGATACAGACCATGCTGCAAGGTTCAGGGAGCTCAAGACTTGTCCCGGCGGGGCTACGGATCCAACCGCAGATCGCCTCGCCGGGACAAGGTCTCGAACCGAACACTTTTCACCTGAGTGTGTCAGACTTCCTCTTCGACGAAAGCTTCCTCACGAGACTTACGGATGGCTGGCACCAGCAGCAGGACGAACAGAGCCGCGGAGGCGATTAGGAGAGCAAGGCTGATCGGACGCTCGATGAAGACGCTCGGGCTTCCCTGCGAGATCAGCATGGCACGCCGCAGGTTCGTCTCCAGCAATGGCCCAAGGACGAATCCTAGCAACAGCGGGCCGGGCTCGCATTTCGCCTTCCGGAAGAGATAACCGAGGAAGCCGAAGCCGACTGCGAGTGCGACATCGAAGGCCCGGTTGCTGACGCTGTAGACGCCGACGCAGCAGAACAGGAGGATCGCCGGGTACAGGAGACGGTACGGCACCGTCAGGAGCTTGACCCACAGGCCGATCAACGGAAGGTTGATGATCAGGAGCATGAGGTTGCCGATCCACATGCTGGCGATCAGCCCCCAGAAAAGATCCGGCTGGTTGTGCATGACGGACGGGCCAGGCGTAATGCCATGGATCGTCATGGCGCCTAGCAGCATGGCCATCACCGCATTCGAGGGAATCCCGAGCGTCAGCAACGGAATGAACGACGACTGGGCACCGGCATTGTTGGCCGCCTCGGGCCCCGCCACTCCTTGGATCGCCCCTTTGCCGAATTGTTGCGGCTGACGCGAAACCTTCTTCTCGAGGGTGTAGGCGCTGAACGCACTCAGCGTCGCACCACCACCGGGAAGAATTCCCAGGAAGGTCCCGAGAGCTGTTCCACGAAGGACCGCAGGCCACGCTTGGCGAAAGTCCTCGCGGGTCGGCCATAGACGAGTGATCTTGGTCGCGATCAGACCCCGTGAATCCGGATTTTCGAGATTGACGATGATCTCGGCGATGCCGAAGAGCCCAACGGCGATGACGACGAACTCGATGCCGTCGAAAAGCTCCACCGCCCCGAAGGTAAGGCGCTCGGACCCGCTATTCACGTCGGTCCCGACCCAGCCAAGAAGAAGGCCGATACCGATCATGCCGATGGCCTTGATCACCGAGCCGCTGGCCAGAACCGTCGCGCACAGCAATCCGAAAATCGTCAGCGAGAAATATTCCGCCGGTCCGAACGAGAGCGCGAAGCCTGCAAGCGTTGGCCCCGCAACGGCCAGCCCGATGGTTGCAACCGTCCCGGCAAAGAACGATCCCAGTGCCGCGATGGCCAGGGCTGCACCTGCCCTGCCCTGCTTGGCCATCTGGTAGCCGTCGAGGGCTGTTACGACCGAGGAGGCCTCGCCAGGTAGGTTCACCAAGATGGCGGTCGTCGATCCTCCGTATTGCGCGCCATAGAAAATGCCGGCGAGCATAATCAGCGCCGCCAGCGGCGGCAGGAAGAATGTGATTGGCAGAAGGATCGCCAGGGTTGCGGTCGGGCCGATGCCCGGGAGCACGCCGATGAGCGTGCCCAGCAGGGCGCCAATGAGACAAAACAGAAGATTGGTCGGGGTGACAGCCGTGCTGAACCCGAGAATGAGCGAGTCAAATAATTCCATCAGAATGGCCCCAACTGCATCTGGACACCAAGCCCAACGATGAAAACGAGGATGCCGAAGATCGTCAGCACCACGATGGAGGCGGCAATCTCGCGGAGACGCGTCTCGGGATCGGCTAGGCTGCCGATACCGATGAGCCATGCGGCCGCGATGATGAAGCCTAAGGATCCCGCTGCGTAGGCAAAGCCCCCTACTGCGATCAGAATGATCAAGAGCGGGCGCAGACGAACGACACCGAGAGGTTCGCTGGAGCGCATAAGACCCATGATTGTCACCGCGAGGCCGATCAGCAGGATCAGGCCTGAGACGATCAGCGGAAGGTAACCAGGACCCATCATGGCGGCATTGCCCATCCTCAGGTCGCGCCCGGCCCAAAGGCCGAGCGCTCCGATGAAGATGAAAATCAAACCAGCAAGAAGATCAGGATGATTACCCTTCCGCCCGAGTTCCGAGCGGTTGGCCATTATTGCACCCAGGGTGTCTTGTTCCAGATGTCCTGGAAGGCTTGCAGGCGCTTCGGCATCTGCTGCTCCCACTCTTCACCCGACAGATAGGCGAGCGGAAGGGCAAGCTGCTTGGCCTGCTTCTGGAACTCAGGATCGTCGACGACCTTCTTCACCGCATCCGAAAACTTGGTGCGAATGTCGGCGGGCACATCCCGACGTGCGRCAAGACCACGCTCCGAGCTCATGAGCACCTCTAAGCCCTGCTCCTTAGCCGTCGGGACGTCCGGCGCCTCGGGAGACCGCTTGTCGCCGAAATGTACGATGGGACGGACGCTGCTAGTGTCGCCGCTTGCGAATTCGCTGACGTTCAGCCCACCGACCGTGATGTGCCCTCCAAGAAGAGCCGTTCTCGTTTCGCCGGCTCCCGGGAATGGAACGTGGGTCAGGGACACGTCCGCTGCGGATTCGAGCAGGATCATCGCAAGATGATCGTCGGTTCCGACGCCGGAGCTGCCGACCGACACGGATTTCGGGTTTGCCTTGGCCTGGGCAACGAGATCCTTGAGCGATTTGACCGGGGAATCGGCTTTCACGACGAAGGCGGTCGGGTCGTCGACGATGCGCGCCACGGCCTGGATGCTCTTCGGATCGTACCGCAGCTTGCGCTGTACCTGCATGGACAGGTAGCCGGGCGTATTGATGAACGAGAAAGTGTAGCCGTCCGGCTTGGCTTGGGAGAGATACGTATAGGCGATCTCGCCGGAAGCGCCGGGCTTATTGACGATTACGATCTTCGCACCGAGCTCCTTCTCCAGGTATGGCTGCATCGCGCGTGCCATGACGTCGGTGCTGCCGCCCGGGGCAAACGCCACGACGATTTCAATGGGACGGTCTTTGGGCCACTCGGCATGAGCGGCACCGGCAGTGGCGCTTACGGCCAACGCACCGATGCAAAGTGTTTTCAGAATCTTCAACACAGTTTCCTCTCCTTTATAAATTACTATTGATCAGGCTTATCCGCCTCAGACTCATGCCTATGTKCGCAGTCTGAGCGTCGAATTCTGGTTCTCGGTCTTTCCACCGAGCTGTCGTGTGAGTTCGTTGGCTAGGGACTTCAGCGGCTCTAGATGGCGTGCAAGAGCGGCTTCGTTGAACCGGTTCGTCGGGCCTGTAACAGCGAGAACCCCAGCGAGCTGTTGGCCAAATCTGAACACCGGGCAGGCGATGCTCCCAACCTGCGGATCGCGTTCGCCAAACGTCGCGTAGAAGAAGTCTCGGCGGATCTGATCGTAGACTTCTCCGGACTCACCACTAAAGGCGAGGAGCACACGCCCCGGCGCGCCGCGGTCGAGGGGCAGCAGATCGCCGGTCCGCGCATGGTGGCCGATGGATTGTGGCGAATCCACGCGGAATAAACAGACGCGCATGTCGCMTTCGCGAACATAGAATGCTGCGCTTTCCCCGGTTTCCTGAGCTAGGCGACGCAGCGCCGGCTGCACATAATCCTCAATTCGGAAACCGGCTTGGTAGAGCATTCCCAGTCGGGCGAGCTTCGGTCCGAGGCGCCAGCTCGCATCGTCGTTGCGTACGAGGTAGCCGGCCCGAGCAAGAGATTTCGTGAAACGGAGAACAGTCGGCTTTGACAGGCCGACCCGCCGCGCCAGCTCCGCCAGACTCAAGGATTGATCATTGGCAGTGAAGGCATCGAGCACGGACAAGGCGCGCTCGACTGCGATCACCCCGCCTTCTTCCCGCGCTTCGATATCTAAAGCCTGTCTTGGCATGACCGTTTCACTCTGCGTAACGCCATTTCTCACTATGAAATACCGTGGAAATGTGCTTCTGTCAAAGCGCGCCGTCAAGCAAGAAAATTTCGTGAAGCGGCATTCTTTAGTCGATCAAGAATTTTGAGGGCATGGATCCCGCGTTGCAGGACGGTCGGGGCACACGCCGCGAAATGGGAGAAGAAAGTGCTGGGAAATCAGCCTGAGGAAGCTGCGCCGTTTGTTCCGGCGCAATCAGTCCAAAGCCGGGCCGTGCTCGTCAYGGGTTCCGCCCTCGCAGGAGAAGCCGTTGCCGCCCTGGAGGCGCATCACCTTCAGCCTTATTACTGCCCGCCATATGCCTCGTCGGACGACATTGCGAAGCTCGCGGCCGATCTTCAGATCGAGGGGCTGATCGTTCGGCAGGGACAGGTGAGCGAGAGCGTCATTGCCGCTTCGCCGCGTCTCAAGGTCATCGCCAAGCACGGCACTGGCGTCGACAACATCGACCTCGAGGCCGCCGCACGGCGTGGCATCCCTGTTCTTCGGGCCCTCGGCGCCAATGCCCGCTCAGTAGCGGAGCATACGATAGCCCTGGTGATTACCATGATGAAGGACATCGTGCCGCTGGACCGCGCGGTCAAAGGCGGCGAATGGCCCAAGGCGAGCTACGTTGGACGTGATCTCGCGGGCGCCAAGGTGGGACTGGTGGGCTTCGGCGCCATTGGGCAGGAGGTCGCAACGCTCGCACGGGGACTGGGGATGTCCGTCACAGTCTTTGATCCATACACGACCGAACTGCCGCAAGAGGTCAGCCGTGAAACCGACCTCGATACACTTCTGGCGACGTCTGACATCGTCAGCCTGCACTGCCCCCTGACGAATGAGACCCGTCATCTCATCAATGCGGAACGCCTCGCACGCATGAAGCCGACATCCTTTGTCGTGAACACGGCACGTGGCGGCATCATCGACGAGGCGGCACTGGTTGAAGCCTTGCGCAATGGCACGATTGCGGGAGCTGGCCTCGACAGCTTCGCCGAGGAGCCGCCGCCGAAGGACAGTCCGCTGTGGTCGCTCCCAAACATCATTGTGACTCCGCACACGGGGGGAGCCGCAAAGGGCGCTATGCGCGCCATGGCGGAAACGGCCGCACGCCACGTCATCAGCGTCCTGGATGGCGATGGGCCCGACCTCAGGAGCGTTGCCAACCCGACTTTTCAGACCGCGGCATCTGCTGCGCGTTAGCCGAGCCGACACGACGTGGTTCGGTCAGACCGATCTTCGCGTCCTGTTCGAAATCACCCATCATCGTGAAAAGGGAACGTTTAGAGTGACCATCGGATTCAGAGTTCTACCCCGCCAGCGGAAGGTCGCCGCGGATGTCATTCAGCAGTTTCGGGAATTGCCTGTCGCCAATGTAAGCGATGTCATGTCACGCCTGACGGCTGCAGGCTCGCGGCTGCGCCCGCTCCATGCCGGCGGTATTCTCGCGGGCCCCGCGTTGACCGTGAAGACCCGCCCAGGCGACAACCTCATGGTCCACAAAGCCCTCCAAATCGCGGAGCCAGGTGACGTCATCGTGGTCGATGCCGGAGGCGACCTGACCAACGCCATCATCGGCGAACTCATGCTCGCCCACGCCGAGAAGATTGGCCTCGCGGGAATTGTGATCAATGGTGCAATACGCGATTACGGCTACATCCGCTCCCACCATTTTCCTGTTTTCGCAGCGGGCGTAACGCACCGCGGCCCCTACAAGGACGGCCCGGGCGAGATCAATGTGCCGATCGCCATCGACGGAATGGTCGTTGAACCCGGCGACCTAATCCTCGGCGACGACGATGGCCTACTCTGCGTGCCCTTTGGTGACACAGCAACAATCTATGCCGACGCCAAGGCAAAGCAGGCGGCCGAGTCCAAGATCATGGCGGCGACACAGGAGGGCAACGTTTCTAAGCCTTGGGTAGACGAGGCCTTGAAGCGGTTGGGCTGTGAAGGAATATAGCCCCCGATTTTCAAGCGGCCGGCTATTTCAAGCCGACCGCTTTTTAGATAGCGAACCCAATCTTCCAAACTCTATTTTCATGACCTTGAGCCGCAGCAGCGCGACGGCCGCCCGGACTAGGTCCATCACCACCAGGAAGGCCCGGCGGGGAAGCTGGTTGGCGAAGGCGCCAACTATGGGCGCCACCCCGACGTAGGTGATCATCTTGATGGCGAGCGCAGTGCCGCGGACCATCTCGGCATCCGCGCCGGCGAACTCAAAGGCTAGCAGGCTAGGTGCGACGGTCAGCAGCCCGTGCCGGCAAGCGCGATCACCTGGGCGGCGAACAGGTAGCGGTAGGTGCGGTTGGCGAGAACGTCGAGTATGGGTGATCCCTGATCGGATTGGAGCGCACGAAGCAGCGCTGGGGATAACCCTCGACGCCAGTCCAGCCACAAGGCTTGCTCTATCCCCTCCAGGGGGACAGGATATCCGGATGATCCATGCAAGCCACCCCGACATCATCGCCCGCCTCAAGCGGGCCCACGGCCACCTCGCATCCGTCATCCAGATGATTGAGACGGGCCGCCCCTGCGTCGACCTCGCCCAGCAGCTCCATGCGGTTGAGAAGGCAATCTCCAACGCCAAGCGCGAGCTGATCCAGGACCACATCGACCACTGCCTGGAGGATGCCACCGGCCAGAATGGCCGTGGGGCCAAGGCGGCGCTCACCGAGTTCAAGACGCTGACCAAGTACCTTTGAGATCCCGATGCCCGACATTGCCCAAATCCTTCAGTCCGGCGGCAAYGGCTGGATCTACCTTCCCTTCGCCGTCCTGCTCGGTGCCCTGCACGGACTGGAACCCGGCCATTCCAAGACCATGATGGCCGCCTACATCGTGGCGATCCGCGGCACCATCGGACAGGCAGTCTTGCTCGGCGTCTGCGCTGCCCTCTCGCACTCGCTGATCGTCTGGATCGTGGCCATGGTCGGCCTGTCGCTCGGCCGCGAGATCCTGACCACCCACTTCGAGGCTTGGCTGCTGATCGCCTCGGGCGTAATCATCCTCGGCATCGCCGGCTGGATGCTCTGGCGCACGGGCCAGAGCCTGGGCTGGTTCCGCCGTCGCCATCATGGGCACCAGGACCACGACGATCACCGTCACCATGATGAGATCCGCACTATCGACACGGGTCATGGGGTCGTTGAGCTCTCGATCTTCGAGGATGGCGTGCCGCCCCGCTGGCGCCTGCGCACGGTCAGCGGAAACGTGTGGAGGGCCGAGGACGTGCTCGTCGCGACCGAACGCGGCGAAGGCTCGGGTGAGCAGTTCCGGTTCGTCGAGCGGGACGGATACATCGAATCCGCAGGTGAGATCCCGGAGCCGCATGAGTTCACTGCCCATGTGCGGCTGTCACACGGGGATCATGCCCACACCTACAAGGTCACCTTCGCGGAGCACGACCATGACCACCTTGACGGGGATGCGCATGAGCGCGAACACGCCGAGCAGATCGCGCGCCATCTCGCGGCCAACGACGGCAATGTCACCACGGGCCAAATCGCTCTCTTCGGCATCACCGGCGGCCTGATCCCTTGTCCAGCCTCGATCACGGTGCTGCTGATCTGCCTCCAACTTGGACAGTTTACGCTCGGCGCCGCGACGGTCGCCGCCTTCAGCCTCGGGCTCGCGATCACCATGGTGTCCATCGGTGTCGCTGCCGCCTGGGGCGTGCATCACGCCTCCAAGCGCATCAACCTTTCCGACCGCCTGCTCAGGCGCCTGCCCTTGGCTTCGTCCGGCCTCGTCGCAGTCCTTGGGGTGATCATGCTGGTGCAGGGCTTTGTCGACCTCACGGCGCCCGCGACGGCCCTGACGTAGGACATCAGCGTTCCTCTGGTGGCTTGATGCTGGAGAACTGTCGCAATAGCGTCAAGTCATACGCCGCCTTTAAGGTGCCCGCGAGGACGAGCGGCCAGCCGAAGGGCGACACGGTCAGCAGCCATCCGGACAGCAGCGGCGCGACGGCCGAGGCCAGGCTCCGCGGCACGGCGGTCATGCTTGCCGCCGCAGGTCGCTCCTCCGGCCGGACCACGGCCATGACATAGGAGGAGCGGGTCGGCACGTCCATCTGGGACAGCAGGCTCCGCAGGATCAGGAGCACAAACGCGATCCAGATGGTCGGGGCGAAGGCGGTCAGGATCAAGAAGACGCTCGACGGCAGGTGCGTGAACACCATGGTGTTGATCAAACCGAACCGCTTTGCGAGTGGCACCGCCGCGAAGTACGAAACGGCGGAACACAGGCTGGTGACAAAGAAGATTGTCCCGATGGTGGCGACGCCGATGCCGAACCGCTCGCCGAGCCAGATGGTGAGCAACGCATTGATGACTAGTCCACCGCCGAAGGCGTCGACCGAGAACAGGGCCGCCAGCCGGTAGACGATCCCGCGCGATGGCCCAAGCGGTGCCGGCGGGTTATCGATCCCCGCCTCAACCTGAGGCGAAAGGTGACGATAGAGCAGGAACGTGAGGAGCCCCAGGAGGCCGTAGAGTCCGAAGAGAACCGCCGACGTCGTCTCAGGCGCGGCAACCGGCGCCAGCCAATCGATCACGCCGACCGAGAGAGCTCCGAGGGCACCGAAGAAGGCGCTGACGAAGCTGTAGCGGGCGAACGCCGCCGTCCGGTCCTGATCGGCAACGACGTGGGAGATGACGGTGTGCTCCAGGGGAAGGAAGACGCTCACGTCGCCGCCGGAAGGGTTGAGCGTGCCGACGAAGGCTACAACCAGCAGCGGCCAGAAGGTTTCGATCCCGGCGAATCCCAATCCGGTTGCCACCATCAGGAGAGCTGCGGCCAGCAGGGCCGGACCCCTCAAGATCCGGTAGGCGACCAGCCCGAGCGCGAGCGTCAGCAGGGCGGAACCCAGCAATGATACGGTCGAGATCAGCCCCACGCCGAAGGCATCGTAGCCCAGCCTGGACAGGTGCACGGGCAGCAGGATCGCCACGTAGCCGTCGCCGAAGGCACGCAGGGACCGCGCCCAGAGAACACGCGTGACGTCGGGCGGCAGGCTCTTGCCCAGGGCAAGTCCAAGCCCCCCTTGAACAGAAGTCTTCTCCCAGCCCGGGATCGCCTCCTGCCGCCCTCCCCTGGCTTCGGCTCTCGATGCGATAGTCAACTCTTGTCCACCTTCACCTTATCGATAGCAGCGCGCAGCCCCTTGGCCAGCCTCTGGGCATCGTCATTGGCCCAGAAGTGCATGAAGAACAGGCGCGGCTCGTCATTGAGCATGTGGTTATGGACTGCTGTGACCTCGATCCCGTTTGATTGGAGGGCCTTGATGACCGGGTTCACCTCATCTGCCGTGAGCACGAAGTCGCCGGTGATCGCCGCCTTGCCGGAGCCGGTCGGCTGGAAGTTGATGGCGATGGCCGACCCCATGGCATCGGGCACCTCCATGCCGCTATCCTTGACCGGTTCCGCCCGGGGCACGCTTACCTGATAGACACCGCCGCTCACCTTACCCTTGCGCCCGAGCACCTGATCGATGGCGTCCATGTCGAGGTCGAGTTTCTGGTCGGTGGACGCGGTCGTCGTCGCCTGTGTCGCGGCCTGAGGTGACACGGCGGCCGTCTCGGCTCCGAACGGCGTCTTGCTCGCGCCGAGGGCCTCTCGCAGCGTCGTGGCGAGCTTTGAGGGCTCCCCATGCCCGTGGACATGCATGTACATCGTGGCGGGCGAGGCGCGCATGAGGTGGTTGTGAAGGGCCGTAATCTCCACCCCGCCTTGCTCCAGACGGGATAGGACTGGATTGATCTCCTCTTGCGTCAGGACAAGGTCGCCCATGACCATGACTTCGTTGCCCATGGGCTTGAAGGCAAGCCACGAGCCGAGGGCCAGGGCCGGCCTGATCGCCACTCCGTCGAGCGTGACCTCCAGATCGGTCCGGGGCAGACCCACGCGATACACGCCTCCCGGCATTTCGGTGCCAGGCCTGCCAAGTCCACTGGCGATCTGCTGCTGCCAGCCGTCGGCGCCTAGGGCGGACGTACCAAGAACAAGACCAAGAACTGCAACGCTGGTCAGGATCCGCATCGTGCTCTCCCTGTATCGCCCCCGTTTGGCCGCTCATGGATTGTCGATGACGTGGCGGGCTCCCATGGCCGTGCCCGCAGCTTGATCAGGCGATCGCTCCCAGAAGGTAGAGAAGGATTCCTGCCGCCGAGTAAGCGGCCAGCGTCGGGATCATGCCGACCTTGAACCGGAACATAGCGATCATCGCCACCGCTGAGAGCAGCAGCGCCCATGGGTCGACACTGGCAAGCGCGGGCGCGTCGAAGGACAGGCCGAAGCTCCGGACGGGCCACGTCTCGCGGAACACGGTGTGGATCGCGAACCAGACGGCGACGCCCTGGCTGAGCTTGAGACCTTTCTGGCAGATGACGATGGTCGAACGACCCGTGAGCTCCTTGGCCCATTCGGGGTCTCTGGACCACGGGCGGCGGATCGATCCAGGGATCAGGCGCGGGTCGGCGGCGAAGTCCTCGTCGGTCTGGACGTCGATGAGGACCGGACACTTGGGCGTGCCGACTGGGCGGGCAAATTTGTCGATGGAGATGGCATTGATTGACGGCATGATGACGCGTCCTCGCTGAAGGTGAGCTGGACGCGATTCTTAGGCATGGCGCCTCGTGAGGGGATCGCAGCCCCCATAGGTTCAATAGATGCCCGCCGAAGGCGCATTGTCAACAGGACCGCCCTGCGTTCCGCGACGTTGGTCAGGGCGGGCTTCTGTGTCCTCGACGCCAAGCGGCAGGGTGGCCACGACCATCGTTCCGCGGGCACCACTCAGGAGTCTCAGGGCACCGCCGAACCGCACCATGCGGGTCCGCATGCCGAGGACTCCGACCCCGAGCAGCGCACCATCGCCGGCCGACTTCCGCACGCCGCGCGACAGGCCGCAGCCATCGTCGAGAACCCTCAGCTTCATGGTGCCTGCCCCGAGGCGCAGATCGATCGTGACGTGAGAGGCGGCGGCGTGCCGATATGCGTTGGCCAGAGCCTCCTGGATGACCCGCAGCAGCGAACGCTGGACATCGAAAGAGAGGCCATCGGCCATCTCCGCCACGTGGACGAATGTCTCCAGACCCGTGCGGCGCGAGAACCCCACCGCGAAGTCCCGCACGGTTCCAACAAAGCCGCCATGCTCCAGGCCCGGTGGGTGCAGCAGGTAGCTGAAGGCGCGGACCTCGCGGGCGGCTTCCTCAGCTGAATGAGCTGCCTCGTCGAGCACCTTCCGCCCTTCCGGGACGACGAACTGCTTGAGCCGCATCAGGTGGAGGCCGACGGCCACGAGATGCTGGGCCGTAGAGTCGTGCAGTTCCTCGGCGATCCGCTGGCGCTCCTCCTCCTGGAGGCTCAGGAGGCGTCTGGCGAGTTCGTCCAGAGCCGCCGTGGCGGCACGACGCTCTGTCACGTCGGTGAAGAACACGCTCAGGCCATCCGGCGAGGGGCAGACGTGGAGATCGAGAAAGTGGCCCATCCGCAGGCCGGACATCACCTCGCGCCTGATGCGCCGACGCTGCTCCATGCCCTCGCGGATGACGCGGCTGCACTCAGCGTCGGGATCGCACAGATCCCAGAGGCACGCGTCGAGAATCCTTTCCGGATCGCTCCCGACCCAACCCACCGCCGCCTCATTGAGATCGGTGATGCGGTATGCCCGATTCAGCGTGACGTAGCAGTCGCTGACACTGGCCAGGACGGATCTGAGCCGCCCATTGGCTTCCTCGACCGCTGCCAACGACGCCATCGGGCGGCTGCGTGAACCACGCCACAGCCCGTCCTCCGATGCGTTCCGAGGCGAGGTCAAGTCTGCGATGGCTCAGCTCCAGAACGTGAGAACAACCGAATGACGGAGACTTGCCGCCCTTCCGTCGATCATGTGTGGCAAGGTGCGGTGCTCGGCATCCGATCACCCCGGCAGTCTATCATGGATTAATGACGCTGGGACGTAACCAACCGCCGCTTGGGTATGGCGGACAGGCTGAGGATGCGAGCCGAGTTGTCGTGCAGAAGCAGCGCGCGAATGAGCTCCAGCGCCTCCGCACTGTGCTCGACATCTCCCAGAAGCGTCTCAAGCCCTGCGGCTTCAAAGAGTCCTCACTGCCACCAAGTTTGATGGAGACGTGCTTCCGCTTGACTGGATAACCGTGGTATGTATTTTGGTCTGACCAAGGTAAAACGATGACCGCTGATCTTGAAATCACGCGGCTTAGGGAGAATGGCGGCAAAGGGTTCGAGAAGGTTTTTGCCTTCTTGCGCGAGCGCTTGCTCGCAGGCTCATTGCGTCCGGGCGACCGGCTTATCCCTGAACGCGATCTCGCTACGCAGCTCGGCGTGAGCCGGCCGATTCTGCGTGAGGCATTACGTGCTCTGACAGTTCTCGGGGTCGTAGAGATACGTGACCGGGTCGGCACGATCGTGCGCCGTCCTGATCTCTCGGTGCTCAATGATTTTTTCACATTTGCCTTCGCGCAACAGTCCGAGATCATCGACGACGTGATGCAGGCACGCATCGCCATCGAGTGCCAAGCCGTCCGACTTGCCGCGGAGCGGGCGACCGTCTCCGATTTTGAGAAACTTCAGCTCGCGCTTACGCGGATTGCCGAAACAATCGACGATGCCGAAGCCGGCAGTGCTGCAGACTTCGAATTCCACCGAGCCGTCGTCACGGCGGGAAAATCCGAGACGCTCATCGTCCTTCACGACTCCATGTCGGGGATCTTGATGCAATCCCATCGGGGACGGCGAGAACTCCTTCAAGTCTTTGATACGATGAAGACATACCTGATCGAGGACCATCGGCGCATCTTCGACGCCGTCGTAGGTCGCGATCCGGATCACGCGGAAAAGGTCATGCGCGATCATTTCGCAATCGGCGACGATTTCCGTCGTCGTGCAGCAATCGGTGAACCCGGATCCCGGAGCGCCCTATGACAACCCCGCAAGAAAGAGACGGCATGATGGAGCGAAGCAGCCATATGGGAACAGTCGGTTTTGCAGGCTTGGGAACGATGGGGCGTGAAATGGCCATCAACCTGCTTAAGGCAGGTTATGCTGTCCGTGCCTACGACGTCCGTAAGGAAGCTGTAGCGGATCTCCTCTCCCATGGTGCTACAGGAGCCGAAAGCCCGGCGGACGCCGCGCTAAACGCGGACATCGTCATTTCCATGCTCCCTGACACGCCGCAGGTCGAAGAGATCGTCTATGGCGAAGGCGGGCTTCTGAGCTCGCCTCCGCGGGGCCGGCTCGTCGTCGACATGAGCACGATCTCGCCCGTCGCCGTCCGGCGCATGCATGCAGATCTTGCAGAAGCAGGCGTGGCGTTCCTCGACGCGCCAGTGTCCGGTGGCCCTGTCGGCGCCAAGAATGCGTCGCTGTCGATCATGGTCGGCGGTGACAAAGATGCCTTCCTGCGCGCCGAACCGTATTTCCGCGCCATGGGCACGACGATCACGCATGTGGGCGAGACCGGGGCCGGGCAGACGGTCAAGCTCTGCAACCAACTCGTCTGCGCCATCAACCTGCAGGCCATCTGCGAAGCGCTTGCACTTGGCCGCGCCTCCGGCGTGGATCTCGATCAACTCCGCAACGTGCTCATGGGCGGTTCGGCCGCATCCTGGATGCTCGACAAGCTGGGTCAGGCGATGATCGTCGGCGATGCTTCCGCCGGCTTCCGCATCGACCTGATGCTCAAGGATCTGCGGCTCGTGCAGGAGCAGGCGCTCTCGCTTTCCGTCCCTCTGCCGGGAACGGCGCTCGTCACCAGCCAGTATGTCGAGGCGCGCGCGCATGGCGAGGGCACGAACGGCAATCAGGCTCTTTTCCGGGTCTATGACCGGATGACCAATCAAACGGCTGCTTAACGAGGAACGGATAGGGATGAACCTCAATCTGGACTTCGTCAGCATACTGGAGCGATGGCCGACCTTCCTTGATGGGGCGGTGCTCACCCTTCAACTTGCCTTTATCGCGACCGTGCTGGGCACGGTCATCGGTGTTCTTGGCGCCATTGGAAGACGCAGCCCCAACCCAATGATTTCGCGGATCTGCGGCATCTATGTCGAGGCGATCCGCAACACACCGCTGCTGGTCCAGATCTTCCTCGTCTATTTCGGCCTTGCCAGCCTGGGGCTGAAATTCTCCGCGTTCGTCGTCGCGGCCGCGGCTCTCACGATCAATGTCGGCGCATACACGACAGAGATCATTCGCGCAGGCTTCGACTCGATTCCGCGCGGGCAGATCGAGGCGGCTGAGGGTTTGGCGCTGTCCCGCGCTCAAATCTATTGGCACGTGGTCATGTGGCCGGCGATCGAGAAGGTCTACCCGGCATTGACCAGCCAGTTCGTGCTGCTGATGCTCGCCTCGTCGGTGACATCCCAGATCTCGGCGGAGGAGCTGACGGCGGTTGCGAACTACGTGCAATCAGACACATACCGCGCCTTCGAGACCTACATCCTGGTCGCCATCGTCTACATCGTCCTGTCGCTGATCATGCGCGCCGGCTTCTGGCTCCTCGGTCTCGTCATCTTCCCGCGTCGCCGACGCCTCGGCACCCCTTTGTGAGGAGTAAAAGATGGGCGGTTCCCTGAATGCCAATCACCTCATGTTCCTGGGCTATGGAGCGCTTTGGACCATCGGTCTATCGCTTATAGGCCTCCTCGGCGGCGGTATCGCGGGCTTCGTCATCGCCCTCTGCCGCATCTCGCCGAACCGAGTCGTGCGGCTTCTCAGCGCCGGCTATGTCCAGCTCATCCAGGGCACGCCGCTTCTGGTCATCATGTTCCTGACCTATTTCGGACTGCCGACGCTCGGCCTGACCGTTTCCCCCCTGACCGCAGCGGGCGCTTCGCTCACGATCTATGTCGGCGCTTATCTCGGCGAGATCTGGCGTGGCAGCATCGAGTCCGTTCCGAAGCAGCAATGGGAAGCAGCGGAAGGGCTTGCTCTCAGCCGCTCTCAGCGAATGATGAAGGTTATCCTGCCGCAGGCGACCCGTATCGCAACGCCTCCGACGGTAGGTTTCATCGTGCAGATCATCAAGAACACCTCGTTGGCGTCGGTGGTCGGCTTCGTGGAGCTCGCGCGATCGGGCCAGATCATCAACAACTCCCTGTTCGAGCCCTTCCTGATCTACAGCATCATCGCCGTGATCTATTTCGCTCTCTGCTATCCGATCTCGCGCATCAGCCGCCGCCTGGAAATGCGCAGCGGCCCTGCCCGCCTCTCACTCGGGACTGCCTGACATGAACAAGACTTCGAACGCAGCAACCCGCTCGCCGGTCGTTTCCCTCAGGAACGTGTACAAGAGCTTCGGAACGCTCAAAGTGCTCGACGGCGTCAGTTTCGAGGTCGATCGGGGTGAGGTTCTCGCCCTCATCGGCCGCAGCGGCTCGGGCAAGAGCACCGCGCTGCGTTGCATCGACCGTTTCGAGACGATCGACAGCGGCGAGATCGTCGTGTGCAATCATCGGGTCAGCGATCCGAAGCTCGATCTGAGAGCTCTGCGTCAGGACGTCGGCATCGTCTTTCAAAGCTACAACCTGTTTCCTCATCTGACCATTGAGGAGAACATCATTCTCGCTCCCTGTTCCGTGAAGGGACTTTCGAAAGCCCAGGCGAAGGAAGAGGCGCGGCGGGTTCTTGCCCAGGTCGGCCTGGAAGACAAACTCCATCAATATCCTGAACAGCTCTCCGGCGGCCAGCAGCAGCGCGCGGCGATTGCCCGCTCGCTCGCCATGCAGCCGAAAGTGATGCTGTTCGATGAAGTGACCTCCGCCCTCGATCCGGAACTGACCGGTGAGGTTCTGAAGGTCATCGAGGCGCTCGCTGCGGACGGCATGACCATGGTGATGGTCACGCACGAGATGGGATTTGCCAGAGGAATCGCCAACCGGGTGGTGTTTATGCATCGCGGTAAAGTCCACGAGACCGGACCTGCCAAGATCCTGACCTCGCCTGCAACTCCGGAGCTGGCCCAGTTCGTTGGTACAGGGCTCTAAACCACAACTAAGACCTAGGGAGACAACAACAATGATGAAGCGCCCTCTTTCTGCTGCCGCATTCGCAATGACCTGCATGGTGGCACTCGGCACCACTGCAGCCCATGCCGACCTTCTCGACGACGTCATGAAAGCGAAGAAGATCCGCATCGCTACCGACATGGCGATTCCGCCGTCCGGCATGATGGATTCGAACCTCAAGCCGACGGGATCGGACGTGGAGACCGCTCAGCTTCTGGCGAAGGACCTGGGGCTCGAGCTCGAATTCGTGCAGACCACAGGTGCGACCCGCATTCCGAACATCCAGACCAACAAGGCGGACATCATCATCTCGACGCTGTCGGTCACGCCGGAGCGCGCCAAGGTGATCGACTTCACCAAGGCTTACGCAGCCTTGCAGTCCGTCGTCGGGTGCCTGAAGACCACTGAAGTGAAGGGCTGGGAGGACCTGAAGGGCAAGACCATTGCCGTCTCCCGCGGCACGACGCAGGACACCGAACTGTCGAACATGAAGGATCGGAACCTCACTCTCGCCCGCTTCGATGACGACGCCACGATGGTGACGGCCGCGGTCTCTGGACAGGCGGACTGCGTTGCGACTTCGGCAACGATTGCGAACCAGATCGGCGTGAAGAACCCGGCCCGCACATTCGAGCCGAAGGTTCTCATTCGCACCTTCGATCTTGCCATCGGTGTCCGCAAGGGCGAGCCGCGCCTGGTCGAGAAGCTGAATGAATGGATTTCGACCAACTTGAAGAACGGCAAGCTGAACGAAATCTACAAGAAGTTCCATGGCAGCGAGCTCCCGCAGGAAATGCGAAGCTGAGCCTGGAAGAATTCGAGTGGTGCCTCCGGCACCACTCGGCCTGCAATCCCAAAGAAAAAGGTTTTTCCAATGCGCGTCGTAATCGGATCGGATCACGCCGGATGGCCCCTCAAGAATGCGGTGGCCGAACACGTACGTTCACTCGGACATGAGGTCGTGGATGTCGGATCCTTCGACGACAAGCCCGTCGATTTCCCGGACATCGCCCGCGCCCTGACCCAGAAGGTCAAGTCCGGCGAGGCGGAGCGCGGCATCATGGTCTGCGGCACTGGCGTCGGCGCGTCGATCGCCGCCAACAAGGTCAAGGGCATTCGTGCCGCCGTCTGTCATGACATCCACTCGGCGCACCAATCGGTCGAGCATGACGACGTCAATGTGATGTGCATCGGCGCCAAGATCGTCGGCTCCTGGCTCGCGCAAGATCTTGTCTCGTCCTACCTGTCGGCTGAATTCTCCACCGATGAGGACTGCCGCCGGCGCGTGGAAATGCTTCACGCCATGGATGCCGAAGGCTGAACTCGACCTGGAAAAGGGAGCGCGCGTGACATGATCCTCGTTTTTGGCTCGATCAACATCGATCTTGTCGCCCGTGTGACCTCGATTCCGCGTCCGGGTGAGACCGTCCTCTCGCCGGGTTACGAGACTTTGTTCGGCGGGAAAGGCGCGAACCAGGCGATTGCCGCAGCACGAACATCGCTGCCGCATCGGGTGGCGATCGCATCCTGCGTCGGAGACGATGCCTTTGGCCGATCTGCGCGCGACAATCTCATTCGCAACGGCGTCATGGCCGATCTCGTCGCCAACAGCACCGAACCGACCGGATGCGCTTTCATCACCGTCGATGAGCGCGGAGAGAATGCGATCACCGTCGCCAGCGGGGCAAACGGCTCGCTGACGGAGGATCCGGCTCTCGGTTTCAAGGTGGACGCCTCAACGGTTGCGGTCTTCCAAATGGAAATTCCCTTCCATGCGTCCCTCCGTGTCGCACACCGCGTGCGGGCGGCGGGCGGTCGCGTTATTTGGAACCTTGCACCGGCTCCGCCGGAGTTTCCGGCAACAGATCTCTCAGATCTCATCGCCGAAACCGACATCTTCGTCGTCAACGAGCACGAAGCCGTTGCCGCAGCGGGAATCCTCGGCCGCGAGACCGACGACTTCAAGGCCGCGGGAGCTTATCTATCGGACCGCGGATGCATTTGCGTCGTCACGGCAGGCGCGCAAGGAGCTTTTGCGTTTCACCCCGACGGACGCAGCGAGAAGGTCGAAGCGAAGCCGATCCGCCCTGTCGACACGACCGGAGCTGGCGACACCTTCGTCGGCATCCTGGCCAACGGACTCGATGAGGCCCTGCCCTTCACGAAGGCTCTCGAACGGGCCTGCCGCGGGGCATCGCTGGCCTGCATGGCCCATGGCGCTCAGGCCGGCATGCCCACCCGCGAGCAAATGGCCCAAGCAAGCTAAAGCATCGAATCGAACTAGGGTTGCCTATGCGACCTTGCCGCCGAGTTCGTCCTCGATATGCTGGCGGATGATTTCGTCGAAGCTCTTTTCCGCCCGGAAGCCAAGGCTCTCAGCTCGGCTGGCATCGAAGCGGCGTGCCCATCCCGACACCATACGCATGATATCCGGATCGGGCTCGCGGCGGATTCTTGAGACCACCTGCTCTCCTGCAATGCGCCTGAGGGCGTCGATCTGCTCCGCCACAGTCACCGATACGCTCGGCATCGTCAGATTGCGCCTGGGACCGATCTTCGCCGTATCGATGGTCGCCGCATGCATGAGAAAGCCGACGGCGGAGCGCGGTGAAGCATGGGCGTGGCGCACATCCTCCGGCACTGGCAGCACGGCCTCTTTCCCGCTCAGCGGCTCGCGGATGATGCTGGAGAAAAAGCCTGAGGCTGCCTTGTTGGGCTTGCCAGGCCGCACACAGATCGTAGGCAGGCGAATGCCGATCCCATCGAAAAAGCCGCGCCTCGTGTAGTCGGCCAGCAGCAGTTCCCCGATCGCCTTCTGTGTACCGTAGCTCGTGAGCGGCGTGAGGAAGAATTCATCGCCGATGGCATCCGGGAACGGCGCGCCGAAGACGGCGATGGACGAGGCAAACACCACGCGTGGACGATAGCCGTCGCCCACATGCCGGATGGCGTCGAAGAGGAACCGGGTTCCGTCGAGATTGATGCGGTAACCTTTCTCCAGATCGGCTTCGGCCTCGCCGGACACGATGGCCGCAAGATGAAAGATCATGTCGGGGCGGCTCGCCACGAGCTTCTCCGCCTCACCGGCTCGAGAAAAATCGGAGGTGAGCGCTGCGATTTCGAAAGAAGCCTGCGGCACCTCGGGCTCGACGACATCATGCAGGATCAGGCGGGTGATCCCCTGCCCGTTCAGCTGCCGCTCTTGGACAAGCCGTTCGGTGAGCTTGCGGCCGACCATTCCGGCCGCTCCGAGAATGAGAATCTGCATCGGTTGAAAATCTTTGCTCGAAAATGCCGCCGCTTCAGGAGCGGCTTACGCCGCCCGGATTGTCGTCATTCCGGGCGGCGCAGTGGGGATCAGGACAGGATGCGTTACTTCTTGCGCATCTTGTCGAGTTCGGCCTGCATCATCTTCACCGTATCGGGCCCGATGGTAGCCGCGTGCTTTTCCCAGACCGGCTTGGCCTGCTCGCGCATGCGGTTCGCTTCCTGCTCGTTCAGTTCGTTGACCACGACGCCCGAGCCTTTGATCTTCGCCAGGGAAGCCTGGCCCAGCTCGCGGGAAGCCTTGCGCTGCTCGTCACGGGCGGAGGCGGCGCAGTCGCGCAGGGCCGTCTGCTCATCCTTCGACAGACCGTCCCAGAGCTTTTTGGAGTAGAGAACCAGGAACGGCGTATAGGCGTGGCGGGTGATCGACAGGTACTTCTGCACCTCGTAGAACTTCGACGTATCGATGGTCACGAAGGGGTTTTCCTGGCCGTCGATAGCCTTGGTTTCGAGCGCCGTGAACACCTCGCCGAAGGCCATCGGCACTGCGTTGGCGCCCATGTTCTTGAACGTGTCGAGGAACACGTTGTTCTGCATGACGCGTACCTTCAGGCCCTTGAAGTCCTCCCACTTGTCCACCGGACGGCGGGAGTTCGTGAGATTGCGGAAGCCGTTCTCCCAATAGGCCAAATTGACGAGGCCGACCGTTTCGAGCTTCGTATCGATATGCTTTCCGAAGTCGCCGTCGAGGATGGTGTCGGCCTCCTTCTCGTTGGCGAAAAGAAACGGCAGGTCGAAGACGCCGAGTTCCGGCAGAATACCGATGAGCGGCGAACTCGACGTAACGACCATCTCCTGCGTGCCCGAGCGCAGAGCCTGGGTTGCCTGAAGGTCGCCGCCAAGGGCGTTGCCCCAGAAGCCCTGGACCTTGATCTTGCCGCCCGATTTCTCGGTGAGGCAGGCCTTAAACTTCTCGACGCCCTTCCCGTTCGGGTGATCCTCGTTGACGCCGTTGGACAGGCGGATATTGCGTTCCGTGAACTGCGCGGCCGCCGGCAAGGCCGACAGAAGCGTGACGGCGACGCCTGCTGCGAGTGCAAATTTCAAAGACTTCATGGTTGTTTCCTCTCTTTTGGTTTTTTCTTTCCATCTGCTCACCGTCCCCTGAGCCATGACAGAGGCACCATCACGAGGTCGGGGAAGACGATAAGCAGAACGAGCACGATAAGCTGCGCGATCAGGAAGGGATTGACGCCCTTGATCACGGCTCCCATCGGTACGCGGGCGACGCCGCTCACCACGTTGAGCACAATGCCCACCGGTGGCGTGATCAGGCCGATTGCGTTGTTGATGATGAACAGAACACCGAAATAAACTGGATCGATGCCCGCCTGTTTCACGATGGGCATGAGGACTGGCGTCAGGATCAGCACCGTCGGCGAGAAATCCAGCGCCGTGCCGACGATCACCACCAGGAACATCAGGGCGAACATGAGCAAGATCCTGTTGCCCATAAGCGGCTCGATGAAGCTGCTGATCTCCGCAGGAATGTTCGCCTGGGTGATGAGCCATGCGGAGACCAGCGCCGCGGCCACGAGGAACATCACGACAGCGGTCGTCTTCGCGGCCGTCAGAAAGACGCCGTAGAGCATGGACACCTTCAGCTCGCGATAAACGAACATGCCGATGAGGAGCGCATAGACCGCCGCGAGCACCGCCGCTTCCGTAGGCGTGACGATGCCCCACTTGATGCCGCCCAAGATCATTACCGGCATCAGAAGAGCGAAGAAGCCGTCGACGAAGGCTTTCCCACGTTCCCGCATGGTCGTGCGAGGCGTGGTCTTCAGCTTGTCCCTTCGGCTGACGATCCACCACGCGACGACGAGCGCGAGACCCATCATGATTCCTGGAGCGACGCCCGCTAGGAACAGCTGGGAAATCGACACATTGGCCGCAACGCCGAAGATGATGAAACCGATGGAAGGCGGAATGACCGGGGCGATGATGCCGCCAGCTGCGATCAGGCCAGCCGAACGCGGGATGTTGTAGCCGGCATCGCGCATCATCGGAATGAGGATCGCCGCGAGCGCCGCCGTATCCGCCGCGGCGGAGCCTGACAGGGCGGCAAGGATCAAAGCTGCGACGATGGTCACATAACCCAGCCCGCCATGGATGTGCCCCAGGCAGGCAAGAGCGAAAGCGACGATGCGCTTCGACAACCCGCCGACATTCATCAGCTCGCCGGCCAGCAGGAAAAACGGCACTGCCAGGAGCTGGAAGTTGTCCGCGCCGATGATCATGTTTTGCGCCACGATCTGGCTGTCGAAGTTGCCGAGCCAGAGCATGAGCGCGAGCGCGCAGACGATGAGCGCAAAGGCAATTGGCATGCCCAGCGCCATGGCTCCCAGAAGGGAAGAGAGAAAAACGACGATTGTCACTCGAGTCTCTCCCTCAAGGCGTGGGCTTCATCGTCGCTGTAGTCGCCGGCGAAGGCCCGAACTTCATGCTCGCTGATGCGCCCTGTCAGCACCCTTAAGATCCTGTAGGCGGCCATCAGGCCCAAGCCGATGCTCGTGAAATAGCCGACGCCGTAGACCCAGAGCATCGAGATCTCGGTGATGGGGGCGTAGTTTGAGGCGTTGACCTCGGCCTGCAGCCACGTTCCCCAGAAGAAAACGGCGCAGCAGATGATGATGAAAATATCCGACAGGATCATGCAGACCTTGCGGCCATTGTCACCAAATCTGGAAACAAGGGATTCGACACCCAGATGGGCGTTCTCGCGCCCCACTACGACGGCGCCGATGAAGGTCAGCCAGACGAAGAAGATGCGGGATAGCTCCTCGGATATATCGATACCGGTGTCGAAGAGGTAGCGCAGCACGACATTGCCGAAGACCATGACAACCATACCGGCCAGCAGAAGGACCATCAGGCCTTCCAGCCCCCTGAAGAAGACGGCATTGATCTTGCTCACAGCTCCTCCCGCCTTAGCTTCTTGGTTTTGTATTATTCTGTTCGACCGGAAGGATTATTCAAGTCGAATGGGAACGAAGCTGGATCAGCTTATGGTATGATCCTCTCTAACATCACAACGTTGCAATTTACTGGCAAATACATGCATTCGAGGGCGTCCAATGAAGATCACCCGCATCGAAACGATCCGCCTTCAGGAATTCGCGAACATCATCTGGGTGAGGCTTCATACGGATGAAGGGATCATCGGGCTCGGTGAGACCTTCATGGGAGCGGCAGCTGTCGAGGCCTATATCCACGAAACGGTGGCGCCGAAGTTGATAGGACGCGATCCGCTCCAGATCGAAGGGATCAACCGCGATCTGCAGAACTATCTCGGCTGGCGCTCGGCGGGCGTGGAAACCCGCGGCAACTCTGCCGTCGATATCGCCCTGTGGGACATCTTCGGCAAGGCGCACGGCAAGCCCATCTGCGACATGCTGGGCGGACGCTCCCGCGACAGCATCCGGGTCTACAACACCTGCGCCGGGTACCGCTATATCCGCGACAGCCGTGCGCAGAAGGTAGCGAATTGGGGCGTCGGGGAAGTCGAGGGCGATTACGAGGACCTCGACGCTTTTCTGAACCACGCCGACGATCTGGCCCACTCACTCCTCGAGCAAGGCATCACCGGCATGAAGATCTGGCCCTTCGATGTCGCCGCCGAGCGCAGCAACGGCTACGACATTTCAGCGGACGAATTGCGCACCGCGCTCGAACCCTTCGCCAAGATCCGCAAGGCCGTCGGCGACAAGATGGATATCATGGTGGAGTTCCATTCCCTGTGGAGCCTGCCGATGGCCAAGAAGCTCGCCGGAGCCTTGGAGCAATTCGACACCTATTGGCACGAGGATCCCTTCCGCCTCGACAACATCGGCGACCTGAAGGAATACGCACAGCACTCGAAGGCGTGGGTCTGCGCCTCTGAGACCCTGTCCTATACACATGCCTTCCGGGAATATCTCGAAACCGGCGTCGCGGGCGTTGCCATGCTCGATCTGTCCTGGTGCGGAGGCTTGACGGAAGCGCGCAAGATCGCGGCTCTTGCCGAAGCATGGCACGTGCCCGTCGCTCCGCATGACTGCACCGGTCCCGTGGTTTATGCGGCCTCCTGCCATTTCTCGCTGCATGTCCGCAACGCGCTGATCCAGGAAAGCGTGCGCGCCTTTTATACGGGCTGGTACAAGGAGCTGGTGACGGAACTGCCGATTGTCGCGAAAGGAGAAGTCACGGTAAACATGAAGCCGGGCCTGGGGCTGGAACTCCTGCCCGATCTCTGGAAGCGCCCGGATGTCATCGTCCGTACCACCGATGTCACCTGATAGTGTTGATCTCGTTTTATGTCCACGCCATTTTCAGTTTCACAGAACGTGACTTCCATGAGCAATGTCATTGACGCCCTTGTTGCAGCCCTCGGACCTCTGGTTCGCGTCGGGTCCGACATCCCTCCCCGCAACCACGCCGATGCAAGCGGCCTGCAGCCGACCGCTCCTCAGGCCTTGATCCTTCCGCAAACGACGGAGGATGTCGCGACGGCGCTGCGCATCTGCCATGAGCATCGCCAGCCGGTCGTGACCCAGGGCGGATTGACGGGGCTTGCCGGCGGCGCGCATCCGCAAGCCGGTGAAATTGCCCTGTCCCTCGAACGCATGAACGGCATCGAGGAAATCGATGCGGCCAGCGCCACGCTCACGGCACTTGCGGGCACGCCACTCGCCGTGGTGCAGCAGGCTGCCGAGGATGAAGGCTTTCTCTGTGGGATCGATCTTGGCGCCCGCGGCACCTGCACGATCGGCGGCAACATCGCCACCAATGCCGGCGGCAACCAGGTGCTGCGCTACGGCATGGCTCGGCGCAACACATTGGGCCTGGAAGCTGTGCTTGCGGATGGCACGGTCATCCGCTCGCTCAACAAAATGCTCAAGAACAACGCTGGATATGATTGGACGCAGCTCTTCATCGGCAGCGAGGGAACCCTTGGCGTCATCACGCGGGTCGTAATCGGCCTCCATCCGAAACCGCAGGCGGTGCAGACAGCTCTGTGCGCCGTGAGCAGCTTCGAGCAGGCGCTTGCGGTGTTGCGTGGTTTCCAGAGGGCACATCCCGGCCGCTTGCTTGTCTTTGAGGCCATGTGGCGAGAGTTCATGACGGTCGCAACACGGATCTGCGGCCTTTCGCCTGCCTTCGAGGAAGAGCATGACCTGACGCTCCTGATTGAAGCGGACATGGGCGAAGAGCCTGCAGGAAGCGAAGCCTTCTCCGCACTCCTCAGCGATTTCTACGAAGAAGGCCTCATCAAGGATGCAGTGGTTGCTCAGTCGCAGGCCGACCGAAACCGCTTCTGGGCCTATCGGGAAACACCTTACGAGTATGGCCGCTTCCTGCCGGAAGAAATCCGTTTCGACGTCAGCGTTCCCCTCGACCGCATGACCGAGGCCGTGGAGCATCTGCGCCAGGAACTGCCCAAGCAATATCCCGATGCGGTCTGGGTGATTTTCGGCCATGTGGCCGACAGCAACATCCACATCAACGTGGCCATCAAGGACATGACGAGCGACACCAAAAAGGGCGTTCAAAATCTTGTCTACGAGATGGTATCCAGACTCGGCGGATCGGTTTCCGCCGAGCATGGGATCGGACGCATCAAGCGACCCTACCTCAATTTAAGCCGCAATGAACCGGAACTCGCATTGATGCTCAAGATGAAGCAAACCTTGGATCCGGAGGGCATCCTGAACCCAGGACGTGTGCTTTGAGCATTGCAAGATTCTAGGCAGATAGCGATTAAGCCACTCGAGAGCAGAGAACACCCATATCTGTGACCGGAAGATGCGCTCCGATCCTTTGCTCCTCGACCAGCCTGTCTACCATTCGCGCAATCTCGATCGTGACTGCCATTAAAGCCCTCCATACTGGACGCGCGCACGGATTGGCGAGTGTGCGATGTCGCACTCAAGCCGTTGAACGAAGAACCTTGACCGTCTGCCTTTGGTGCGCAAAGCTGCATGAGTTCCTACTGGGGCCCGTGTCTAGAATCCCGTCAACGAGCATGTCCGAGCAACGATGCTTAAGGATATTCCGTGGGACGATTAGGACCTTGGTACCGACAAGAGCACACAATGACTCTGCATCAGCACATACAGAAGCACTGGAAAACTGCAGCTATCCTCATTGTGGCTGGTATCCTCGCTTACAGCATCTCTTACTTCTGGTGATGTGGCATCTCCGTCTCGATCAATAGGCTGAAGATACGGGGCCTGACCTGATGTGGCTGAGTCCCTCGGAAAAACGGAAGCGAGCTCGTTTTCGCCTCACCCCATTTCCGCTCATCCTGACCCAAGATGCGACGGTGCCCGCACTTCATGGACGTCACACGATTGAGGACAGGGCACTTGGGCCGTGCGACAGGACCGTCGCCAGCAGGCTGAGTCCCCGTTCCAGCACTGGCTGGTTCTGCGCCGCGCCAAGGGAGACGCGAATGGCATCCGGTGCAGGCCCGACTGCGAAGGCCTCACTCGGCACCAAGGCAAGACCCGACTGCCGCGCATAAAGATTGAGGTCGGCCCGACGCCAGCGCTCCGGCAGGGTCAGCCATAGATGATGTCCTTCCGGGTGCGCCTGGAACTCGTGCGCTTGCAGTGCCCGACGTGCGATGGATTGCCGGGCGGCGCTCTCCTCGCGGATCGCCGACGTGATGGCGTCCAGTGTGGAATCCAGAATCCATTTCGAGGCCAGCGCCGCCATGAGGGGCGGCATCATCAGGGACATGGCACGGATCTCCGCCGCAAGGCKCAGGGTGTCCGCTAGCGTCGGCGTAACGACGTAGGCCGTGCGCAGGGCGGGCGTCACGCACTTGGACAGGGTGGCGATGTGCCAGGTGAGATCGGGCGCGATCGCCGTGATCGGTGCCGGAGCCTGTCGGGGCAGCGCCCCGTAAGCGTCATCCTCGATGATCGCGATGCCGTAGCGGCGCGCCACCTCGGCGAGAACTTCGCGTCGCTTGTCGGACATGGTCGCGGTCGTCGGATTGTGAATGGTCGGAACGCAGTAGACCGCCTTTGGCTTCTCGCGCCCACACGCCTCCTCGAGCGCGGCCGGGTCAATCCCTTCGCCATCCAGAGCCACCGGAACCAGCCGCACCCTGAGCTGCTCGGCAATCGCCCTTAGGCCCGGGTAAGTGAGATCAGGCACGCAGATGGCATCACCCGGCCCTGCCAGCACCCGCACGACGGCATAGAGCGCCGTCTGGGCCCCACCGGTCACCACAACGCGGTCGACCGGAACCGGCCCCAAGCGCGCGCCGAGCCACTGGGCGGCCGCAATGCGGTCCGGCCTCGCGCCGACGCTCTCCTGGTAATGCAGATGCATGAGCCCGTGCGGTGACGAGAGAACACCTGCGATCCCCTCCTGAATACGCTCACGCAGCTTAGCCGCCGGCGGCTGCGGGGGCATGTTCATGCTCAGGTCGATTACCGGCAAGCCGGCAGACATGGGATTGCCGTGCACCGGCACCTGTCCGCGCACATAGCTGCCCCGCCCCGTATTCGCCTCGATCAGTCCCATCCGGCGCGCCTCGTTGAAGGCACGGGTGACGGTCGTGAGGTCGATCCCCAGCTCCTTGGCGAGCTGCCGCTGCGGCGGCAGGCGATGCCCCGGCTTGAGCCGGCCGGACTGCACGTCGGCGAGCAAAGCCTCGGCGATGGCCAGGTACTTGGGCCCGCCCCCGTTCTTGAACTGCGGCATCCAGGACAACACGTTTCCTTGACCTCTTTGTCTGGCGAATGTATGGTTCAACCGCTACCTACATGAGATGGAGCAACGTCTCTGCATAAGCAGATATGCTAGACATTTTACTCTACTGATTAGTAAAGGCTATTATAATTTGTATGGATCGTCAATCCATACATGGACAATGCCCGGGCGTCCGGGTGGCAGACCAGAAGGATCCGACATGACCATGAATCCCTCGGCGAAGGAGGCCATCCTCAAGCATGGCCTGACGTGCCGGTGCCCCCGTTGCGGCAAGGGCCGTCTGTTCAACGGCTTCCTGACCCTTGCGCCTCGCTGCGAGGCATGCGGCCTCGACTTCTCATTCGCCGATCCGGCGGACGGTCCGGCCTTCTTCATCATGATCATCATGGGCATTCCGGCAGCGGCGTTCGGCTTGTGGGTCGAGACAACCTGGGAGCCATCTTTCTGGGTGCACATGCTCACGTCCTTGCCGTTCTTGCTCCTGATCTGCATCCCGCCGATCCGCCCCACCAAGGGCATGTTGGTCGCAAGCCAATACTTTCATAAGGCAGAGGAAGGCCGCTTCGCCGTCCCGCAACAGGCGGCAAGGAACAGACCGCCCTCCTCCGATACGATGAATTCCCGCGGCTAAACCGTCAGTCCCTGCACTGATTTTTCATATGAGATGTCCTCGACAGACGTCGACACGACAGGCGCCATCAATCATGTCATTAGAGATTTGTCTGATCTGACGCCATGCAGGACATGACACAAAGCAACCGCGCGCGCTCAACGCGTCTCCTGTCACTACCCATTGTCCCAGCGACCTTCTTTGGAATGGTCCTCGGCCTGGGCGGGCTCGGTAACGGATGGCGCGCCGCAGCCCGGGTGTGGAGCGCTCCCACATTCATCGGCGAGGCCTTGTCTCTAGCCGCCGCCCTCGTCTGGCTGGTCTGGCTGGTAATGTACGTCCTGAAATGGGCGACCTCGCGCGAGGAGGCTCTCGCCGAACTCAGGCATCCGATCCAGGCTTTCTTCATCGCGCTGGTGCCCGTGGCGACTCTCATAGCCAGCATCGCGGTCGCCCCATACCTGCCTGCAACCGCCTGGACGATGTTCGTGTTCGGCGTCGCAAGCCAAGTCGTGTTCAGCGCCTGGGTCGTCGGTGAGTTGTGGCAGGGCGGACGCCACACGGACGCGACCACCCCGACCCTGTATATGCCCACAGTCGGCGGATGCTTCGTCAGTGCGATCGCGTGCGGCTCCTTCGGCTACCCGGAAGCCGGATTGCTCTTCTTCGGCGCAGGCTTCCTGTCGATGGTCGTGCTGGAATCGATCGTGCTCCACCGCCTGATGACGCATACGCTGCCCGTAGCCCTGCGCGCCACAATGGGCCTGCACCTTGCGACCCCTGCCGTCGGATCGGTTGCGTACCTCGCGGTGACCGACGGGCGTCCGGACCGCTTCGTCCAAATGCTGTTCGGGTATGCGCTGCTCCAGGCCCTCGTCATGCTGCGCCTCGTGCCCTGGCTCCGGCAGCAGCCGTTCTCGCCCGCGGCGTGGGCCTACACCTTCGGCGTCTCCGCCCTGCCGCTCGCAGCCCTGCGCTTTGTCGAGCGAGGACAGACCGGACCGATTTCCATCCTGGCCATTCCGCTCTTCATCGGTGCAAACTTAGTGATCGGCTGGATCGCGCTGCGGACGCTGCGGCTCGCACTCGCGGGAAAGCTTCTGCCCCCATCCTAGAGCAAACGCCGGTCCTATCCTCGGATGGTCTCAGCGTGCGTCCATCATCCGGCGGTGTCCTGGCTTTTCCTCCTCGAGAAATCTGTAACGCGGCATCGCCTGCCACCCTGCAGGCAAAAGAGACCTGCGATGTTTTACCGGAACTGCCGTTGCTTCGGGTATCCCCGTCGACCATATTGGGCGGCATAGCCCCCAACTGGAGTTTCATCCGCGCTCCCCACCCGGAAGGAGATAGCTCAAACCATGTCCAGTGGCATGTCCCTCCTGGCCATCGTCGCCCTTCCCTTCCTCGGGAGCCTCGTCGCCGCCGTCCTGCGCCAGGATGCTAGGAATGGCGCCGCCGTCCTGGCCGGTATCACGGCCCTCTGCTGCGCCGTCCTGACGGCCCTCCAATATCCAGCCATTCACCATGGCGGCGTTCTGCGCGTCAGTATGGAGTGGCTGCCGTCCCTCGGCCTTGATTTCACCTTGCGCATGGACGGCTTGACCTGGCTGTTCACCATGCTGGTCACGGGGATCGGTTTCCTGGTGGTGCTCTACGCGCGCTACTACATGTCGCCCGCCGATCCGGTGCCGCGTTTCTTCGCGTTCCTGCTCGCCTTCATGGGCGCAATGCTGGGAATCGTTTTGTCCGGCAACCTGATCCAGTTGGTCTTCTTCTGGGAGTTGACCAGCTTGTTCTCGTTCCTGCTCATCGGGTACTGGCACCACAACGCCAGCGCGCGGGACGGCGCCCGCATGGCGCTCACAGTCACGGCCACAGGCGGGCTATGCCTGCTTGCCGGTTTCCTGCTGATTGGGCACATCGTCGGCAGCTACGACGTGGGCGAGGTGCTCGCCTCCGGAGATCGCATCCGCAACAGCAATCTCTACCTGCCGGCCCTGATCCTGGTCTTGCTGGGGGCCCTGACCAAAAGCGCCCAGTTCCCATTCCACTTCTGGCTCCCGCACGCCATGGCGGCACCCACGCCGGTGTCGGCCTATCTCCACTCGGCCACGATGGTGAAGGCCGGCGTATTCCTGCTCACTCTGCTCTGGCCCGTACTGTCCGGCACGGAAGCCTGGTTTTACATCGTGGTGTCGGCCGGCCTCTGCACACTGGTTCTCGGAGCCTATGCAGCCATCTTCCAGCAGGACCTCAAAGGTCTGCTGGCCTACTCCACCATCAGCCACCTGGGCCTCATCACGCTCCTGCTTGGGCTCAGCAGCCCGCTCGCCACCGTCGCGGCGATCTTCCACACCATCAACCATGCCACCTTCAAGGCGTCGCTGTTCATGGCGGCCGGCATCATCGACCACGAGTCCGGCACCCGCGACATCCGGCGCCTGAGCGGCCTGTTCCGGTTCATGCCGATCACCGCCACCCTGGCGATGGTCGCAGCGGCCGCCATGGCCGGGGTGCCCCTGCTCAATGGCTTCCTCTCCAAGGAGATGTTCTTTGCCGAAGCGGCGGCGTTTCATGTCGACTCGGTTCTCGACCACTCCCTGCCGTACTTCGCCATGCTGGCGAGCGCTTTCAGTGTGGCCTACTCCCTGCGCTTCATCCATGGCGTGTTCTTCGGACCGCCCCCAACCAATCTGCCGCGCACGCCGCATGAGCCCCCGCACTGGATGCGGTTCCCCATCGAGGTCCTGGTTCTGGTGTGCCTGCTCGTCGGCATTCTTCCAGCGATAACCATAAAGCCTTTCCTCGCCACGGCGGTACGCTCGGTCCTGGGGCCCGATACTCCATCCTACAGTCTGGCCGTGTGGCACGGCTTCAACGAGATCCTGCTCATGAGCATGATCGCCCTGGGCGGCGGCATCATCCTGTACTGGCTGTTGCAGCGGCATCTCGCCAAGGGCATCGACGGTCCTCCCATCGTGCGTCGCCTCAAGGGCCAGCGCATCTTCGAGCGCGTGCTCGTCACCCTGTCATGGAAATGGGCGCGCTCCCTGGAGCGCCTGTTCGGCACCCAGCGCCTTCAGCCGCAACTTCGACTGCTCGTGGCCTTCGCGGTGCTCGCGGCGCTCTGGCCGCTCTATCGGCAAGGTCTTGAGGCGGGCTCCCGGCCAGCCACAGGATTCGACCCCGCCTTCCTCCTGCTCTGGATCGTCGGCAGCCTGTGCGCCATCGGCGCGGCCTACCAGGCCAAGTATCACCGGCTAGCGGCCATGAGTCTGCTGGGCGGGGCCGGGCTCGTCACCTGCATCACCTTCGTCTGGTTCTCGGCACCCGACCTCGCCATCACCCAGCTTCTGGTCGAGATCGTCACGACAGTGCTGATCCTTCTCGGCCTGCGCTGGCTGCCGAAGCGGTTCGAGGTTGCGGGAGAAGGCCTGTCCGCCGGATTCCAGGCAAGGGTGCGCCGGGGGCGGGACTTGGCCCTCGCCGTCGCGGCCGGCGCGGGCATGGCGCTGATCGTCTACGCCATGCTCACGCGGCCGCTCCCCGACACCATCTCGCGCTACTTCGTCGAGAACGCCTATGCGGAGGGCGGCGGCCGCAACGTCGTGAACGTCATCCTGGTCGATTTCCGCGCCTTCGACACATTCGCCGAGATCGTGGTACTCGCCGTCGTGGCAATCACGGTCTTCTCGCTCCTGCGCCGTTTTCGCCCTGCAGCGGAAAGTGTGGGCGCGCCCGAGCAGCAAAAGGTGCAGGATGCCCATGACAGGGCCAGCCCAGGCCGTGCCGTTGGCGATACCTTGGCCGGCTACCTCGCGATCCCAGGGCTGATCATGCAGTGGCTGTTCCCGGTAATCATCGTGGTGGCCATCCACCTCTTCCTGCGCGGGCACGATCTCCCGGGTGGAGGCTTCGCGGCAGGGGTCACGATGTCGATTGCTCTGATCCTGCAATACATGGCGGGCGGAACACGCTGGATCGAGGCGCGGCTGAAGATCCTTCCCTTCATCTGGACGGGCCTCGGCCTGCTCTGCGCGGCATTCACCGGAATGGGGGCCTGGCTGTTCGGCTACCCGTTCCTGACTTCCTACTTCCAGTATCTGGAGCTGCTTGGCATCGGCAAGGTGCCCGCCGCCACCGCCTTGCTGTTCGATCTGGGGGTCTTCGCGGTCGTGGTGGGTTCCACGGTGCTCATTCTGATCGCCCTGGCGCACCAATCAGTCCGAACCCCGCGGGCCGCGCGCCCGCTTATGCCTGCCCCACCTCCCGCCACGACAAAGGAGAATGCATGATGGAACTCATTCTCGCGCTCGCGGTCGGCGTCCTGACCGCCTCGGGAGTGTGGCTCCTGCTGCGGCCCCGCACCTTCCAGGTCATCATCGGCCTGTCCCTGCTCTCTTATGCAGTCAACCTATTCATCTTCGGCATGGGCCGACTCCGGGTCGGGGCGCCGCCGGTCCTGGAGGACACAACGACTGTCGACCCGACGCTCTACGCCGATCCGCTGCCGCAGGCGCTGGTCCTCACCGCCATCGTCATCAGCTTCGCTATGACGGCCCTGTTCCTTGTCGTCCTGCTGGCCTCGCGCGGCCTCACGGGCACCGACCACGTGGATGGCCGGGAGGACGCACAATGACGGGCCTACCCGATCACCTGATCATTGTGCCGATCCTACTGCCGCTGGTCTCCGGGGCCGTGATGCTGCTTCTCGATGAGCGCCATCGCATTCTCAAGGGCGCGATCGGGGTCGCGACTACAGTTGCCTTGCTGATCGTCTCCATCATCCTGCTGCGCCAAGCCGACCTGCCCCCGGTTGGGCCAGACGGATCGGCTATGACGGTTTATCAACCAGGCAATTGGCCGGCCCCCTTCGGCATCGTGCTCGTGTTGGATCGGCTCTCGGCTCTGATGTTGGTGCTGACAAGCGTGCTCGGCCTTGCCTCGCTGCTGTTTTCGCTCGCCCGCTGGCATCGCGCGGGGCCGCGGTTCCACACGATCTTTCAGCTTCAGCTCATGGGGCTCAACGGCGCCTTCCTGACCGGAGACCTTTTCAACCTCTTCGTGTTCTTCGAGGTGTTGCTCGCCGCCTCGTACGGCCTCGTCCTGCACGGGGCCGGGATCGTCCGGGTCAGGGCGGGTCTTGCCTACATCGCCATCAACCTCACGGCGTCCTTTCTCTTCCTGATCGGTGCCAGTTTGGCCTACGGCGTCACCGGTACGCTCAACATGGCGGACCTCGCCAAGCGCATTCCCGACCTCGCCCCTGGCGATGCCGCGCTCATGGCGACCGCGGCGGCGGTGCTCGGCGCCACCTTCCTGATGAAGGCGGGGGCGTGGCCGCTCAACTTCTGGCTTCCGACAACCTATGCGGCTTCCTCCGCACCTGCGGCCGCGATGTTCGCAATCATGAGCAAGCTCGGCATCTACGTGATCCTGCGCCTCTGGACGCTGGTATTCGGCCCGGAGGCGGGTCCGCTTGCCGGATTCGGCGGTCAATGGCTGCTCGTCGGTGGCATGCTGACGATCGTGTTCGGCACGGTCGGCGTTCTGGCCTCACAGACCCTGTCCCGCCTCGCCGGGTGCAGCGTCCTCATTTCGTCGGGAACGCTGATCGCCGCCATCGGCACCGGAGACGGGGCGGTCATCGGCGCCACGTTGTTTTATCTGGTCAGCTCCACCTTGGGGATCGCCGCCCTCTTCCTGCTCGTCGAACTGGTCGAGCGCATCCGCGACCCCGGTGCTGACGTCCTGGCCGTCACGATGGAGGCCTATGGTGAAGGCGGCGAAGAGGGCTTGGCCGACGAGATCGGCATCGCCATTCCGGCGACGATCGCCATCCTCGGCGGAAGTTTCATCGCTTGCGCCCTGCTCCTGGCAGGCCTGCCGCCCTTCTCGGGATTCATCGCCAAATTCGCCCTGATGGCAACGATGCTGAAAACGGACGGCGCCACTGTTCAGGCTTCGACCTGGGCAATGATCGGCCTCCTGACGGTGTCGGGGCTTGCAACGCTGATTGCCATGACGCGGTCCGGCATCAGCTCCTTCTGGGCCCGCATGGACGACAGCGTTCCCCGGGTGCGGATCATCGAGATGGCCCCGGTGCTCGCCCTCCTGCTGCTCACCCTAGGCCTCACCATCGGCGGCGGGCCGGCGATGCGTTACATGGAAGCGACGACACAGGCCCTACAGGCTCCGCAAGGCTACGTCACGGGCGTGCTGTCGGCGGAGCGGGTCGGATCGGTCCAGGGACGAGGCACCCCATGAACTGGCTCCTCCCTTACCCCCTGCTCTCAGCCGCCCTGCTCGCCATCTGGTTACTGTTGAATCAGAGCATCTCGGCCGGTCAAGTCGTCCTGGGAAGTATCCTTGCCGTGCTGGCGTCATGGGCAATGGCGTCCCTGCGGCCCGAGAAGGCCAGAATCCGCCGCCCGGGAGCGGCCTTGCGGCTTGCGGGCTTGGTTCTAGCCGACATCCTGCGCTCCAACCTAGCCGTCGGGCGGATCATCGTCAGCTCCCGCGAGCCTGGGGTGAGCGCGGGCTTCATGACAATCCCGCTCGACATGCGCAGCCGCCATGGGCTTGCAGTGCTGTCCATCATCATTACGTCGACCCCGGGTACGATCTGGGTGGACTATGACGCCACCAAGGGAACCCTGCTGCTGCACGTGCTGGACCTCGTCGACGAGAACGTGTGGATCCGCACCATAAAGAACCGTTACGAGCGGCTGCTGATGGAGATCTTCGAATGAGCCATCTCATCCTGACATGGGTCATCACTGTCGCCCAAGTCCTGCTGGGGCTCGCCATGTGCTGCACAACCTACCGCATCATCACCGGTCCGCGCGCCCAGGACCGGATCCTCGGGTTGGACTTCCTCTACGCGAATGCCATGCTGATGCTGGTCACCTTCGGCATCCGCACCGGCAGTACCCTGTACTTCGAGGCTGCGCTCATCATCGGCCTTCTCGGGTTCGTCTCGACCGTGGCGCTCGCCAAGTTCCTCATGCGCGGAGAGGTGATCGAATGAACGCAGCAGGTAACCTGCCGGCCTGGGCCGCGCTGCTGACCGCCCTTCTCGTGCTGGTCGGCTCAGTCTTCACCCTGATCGGATCGCTCGGGCTGCTGCGGCTAGGCTCCTTCTATGCGCGCGTCCATGCGCCCACGCTCGGCACGACCTTGGGGATGGCAAGCATCCTGGCCGGATCAGCCCTGTTCTTCAGCGTGACCGGGGCGCGGCCGATCGTGCACGAGATTTTGATTGGTGTGTTCGTCACCGTGACCACGCCGGTGACCTTGATGCTACTCGTCCRGGCAGCGCTCTACCGCGACCGCTCGGAGGGCAGCAGGGACGTTCCGGCAGCGGAGGCGGAGGAGGACCTTATCCCTCGGGGATGAAACCGGACAGGAAGGAGCATCGGCATGAACGATCCGGCCGGGCATCCGAAGTCGCATCCCGGGCGAGCCGTCACCTCATCGGGTTGGCGGAACGGCGAGGATGTCGACGTCGAGGGACCGCAGGACCTCCTCGGTCACGCTTCCCAGGAGCGCTTTGACGATGCCTGTGCGGCCGTGGGTTCCCATGATCAGGACGTCCGGGCTCGATTGCTCCACGACCTTGGATATCACCTCGAACGGGGCGCCCTCATCCACGCGCATCGACTGCCCGTAACCATCGAGCCCGTTCGCCTCCAGGAACGCGATCAGCTCCTTGGTGGCCCGCAGACCCTCATCGGCCACGTATCCGTCAATGGTCTCCCGGCTCAGTCCGGCATAGAACATCTGTCCTTTCGCCAGCGGCAGGAAGGCATGGACGAGCGCAAGCCGGGCACCGCCGGACAACCCCAGCGCCATGCCGGTCCTGATGGCGTTCACGGACGGTTCGGACAGGTCGACCGGGGCCAGGGCCGTCCGGTAGGGCTGCTCCACCTCCCTGTTCACCATCAGGACTGGGACCGGACCCGTGCGGATCACGCGCTCGATGGTCGTTCCGACGAGGATATCGCGCAGGAGCTGCTTGCGGTGGGCTCCCATGACGATGAGATCCGCCGCCGTCGACGAGGCGGCGCGCAGGATGCCGTCGAAAGGGTCGCCCGCGACGACGAGAGCCCGCGACGGGAGCCCGCGCAATTCGRCCAACGCACCGATTTGCTCGCCGAGGATCCGCTGAGCCTCGCGGCTTTCGAGCGCGACCAGGTCCGACGGCTGGTCGTCGTCCACGACGTGCACGAGGGTGAGCTCGGCGCCGCTGTCTCGTGCCAGTAGACCAGCCCTCCGCACGGCCCGCTGCGAGCGGGTCGAGAAGTCCGTCGCCGCTAGTATGTGCATGGGTTCGTCTCCTGTGGTTTCGGGGGCGGAGTTTCGTGTATGTCCGTCGCAGGCTAGCAGCTGCAGGCGAGCCGCCGCTACCCGATCTGGTCAATCACGAGCTTTCGGATTTCCTCGCGAGTCAGCGGGTTGGGTTGCGGGGCCCACGCCCGAACCACGCCTTCCCTTGCCTCGCGTGGCTGGCGATCGCGCGACTTTCCGGTGGCTGCGATTTTGTTTTCGGCTTTCATGCCTCTTCTCCTTAGCTGCTTGGGAGCTTGCTACTGCGGTATGTTGTGTTTCTGGGTTCAGGCGCTGATGCCGGCCATGCGCTCGGGCTGGAAACGCACCCGTTGCACCGTCACCTTGCGCCGTCCGCCCGTTGGCCCCTGCCATTCCATCGACTTGGTTACTGGCGTCAGGACCGTCCGCAGACGATGATCGAAACCGGATCGCTGGCCGGGAAGGTCTCCATCAGGGCATCGTCAAGACGACGGTCGAGATCGTCCCGCGAGTTGTTGTCCCCGTTGCCCGATCGATGGGGCGCACCACGAGCAGGGTCAGCTTCATCCGGCAGAAGCCTGAAACGGACATCCTCCACAACGACCTCTTGCACCGGTCCGTCCCGGCTCGTTCGGAAAGGCATACGGTCACCTACGCGAAGTCCGAGCAGAGCGATTCCCAAGGGCGTCAGCACGGACAATTCCGCGCCCGGCCAGAGCAGGTCCTCCGGATAGACCAGGACATGCGCCCTCGCCTTTCCACCGCCGTCGAGGCGGTACGTAACCTTCGCGTTGGTCGAAACCACGTCCTCAGGCAACGCGTGGGGATGGCAGAGCGACGCCCGCTGCAGCTCCGATAGCAAGAACTCGCGATGCGGCCTGTGCCGCTTTCCCTCCATGGCCGCGACGGACATGAGGCGGTTGTAGTCGTGCGTCGTGACGGTGACTGGCGGCAAGTTGATGGTTCCGATCATGGGAATCCTCCTTTGCGTCGCCAACCTGGGCTTGCGGACGCGCCGTGAGGCAAACGCCCGCATTCACCCGGGATCGGGCTTGCTGAATTCGACTTTGCAAGATGTGTCATGACCCCGGACGACGGCGGCGCGAGGCGCCAGCCTGAGTCCGGGGCTCAGCGGCCTGCGAGAAGGCGGACCCCACGGAGGACGAGGATATGATGCGAAGTAATCATGACAATACATACGTAAGCATCAAAAGTTTATATTCAAGTACTTCGGCAAATGTAAAATATCAGAAGCCTTGATCACACCTGACAGACGGGTATTCGAAGGTCGTCGTCTAACAACCATCATGGTTTCAAATGCGTATTTAAGGTATTGTGCCACATCGCATGGGAATTGGTATTGTTACTCCACACTGCCGGCCGGGAACTCAGGGCGTCCCGCCGGCAGCTTCAATATCAGCATGACCCGGCAGATGGCTGTGCCAGGCCATGCTGATATTCTGATGTGAGGCGCCGTTAGGAGACGAGGACGTTCCGGAACTGCCATGGGTCGGAGGCGTCGATGTCCTCCTGGAAGAAGCCGGGGCGGTTGGTGAGCGGGGTCCAGTCCGTATAGACGCCGACAACCGATCCCAGATAAGGCGTCTGCACCTCGAGGCAGCGACGGAAATCGATGTCGTCGGCTTCAACGATGCCGGCATCCGGGTTCTCCAGCGCCCAGACCATGCCGGCGAGCACCGCGGAGGTCACCTGAAGTCCGGTGGCGTTGTGGTATGGCGCGAGCTTGCGTGCCTCCTCGATGGAGAGCTGCGAGCCGTACCAGTAGGCATTCCTGTCATGGCCGTAGAGCAGGACGCCGAGCTCGTCGATGCCGTCCCGAATCTCGTTCTCCGTCAGGATGTGGTGCTTCTCCTGCGCCTGTCCGGCATTGCCGAACATCTCGTGCATCGAAAGCACGGCATCGTTCGCCGGATGATAGGCGTAGTGGCAAGTCGGGCGATAGGCGAGCTTGTCGCCGTCGCCCACGGTGAAGTAATCGGCGATCGAGATCGCCTCATTGTGCGTGACCAGGAAGCCGTATTGCGGGCCGGGCGTGGGGCACCATGAACGAACACGCGTATTCGCGCCGGGCTGGAGCAGGTAGATCGCGGCACCGCAGCCCCTGTCATGCGTGCGGCCGTTTTCCGGCATCCACTTCTCGTGCGTACCCCAGCCGAGCTCCGCCGGCTGCAAACCTTCCGATACGAAGCCTTCCACGGACCATGTGTTTACGAACACTCCCATAGGCTTGGGGTGTTCGGCCCGCTGCGTGTCGCGCTCGGCAATGTGGATGCCCTTCACGCCAGCGCGCTGCATGAGCTCTGCCCATTCCTCGCGGGACTTCGGCTCCTGGTGATCGAGGCCGATGTCCTTGGCGACATTGAGGAGAGCCTGCTTCACGAGCCAGGACACCATGCCGGGATTGGCGCCGCAGCAGTTCACCGCTGTGGGGCCGCCCGGCGATTTGCGGCGGGCCTCGAGGATGATCTCGCGCAGAGCGTAGTTGGTGCGCGCCTCGGGGCCGGCGCTCTTGTCGAAGTAGAAGCCGGCCCAGGGCTCGGCCACGGTATCGATGTAGAGCGCTCCGATCTCTCGGCAGAGTTCCATGATGTCGCGAGAAGAGGTATCCACCGACACGTTCACGCAGAAGCCCTGCCCGCCGCCTTCCGTGAGCAGCGGCGTAAGAATCTCACGGTAGTTATCCGGCGTCAGGGCTTTGTTGATGAGCGGCATTCCACGCACGTCGAGCATGCCGCGGTCCTTGTCGCTGGGATCGATGACCGTGAAGCGGTCCTTGTCGAACTCGAAATGCCGCTCGATCAGGGGCAGCATGCCTTTGCCGATTGATCCGAAGCCGATCATCACGATCGGGCCGGTGATGCGGCCATGGATGGGCGAGTGGTCATTCTTCATTTCGGTTCTGTTCATGATGGTTCCCTTGGCCACGTGAGAGGTGGCGAAAAGGTATCAGCGGGGATGGCCACAACAGTGGGCATCAGCGGATGGATTTGTCTGGAGGTGACCCATTCGCGCGCGCCCGACAGCCGGATTGAAGCTGGTCGGTCTACACCGATGCAACCTCGAATCCCTAGATCGGCAACTCGCCCGCTCGATCCCATCACGACGCAAGCTTGGTTGCGGACAGGACTGGTGGGGGTGCCGGTTGGCTCAAAGCACGATCAAGCGCCACTGCAAACCGGACGCCGGGCGATCAATGCTGTTGGATGGGGTGCGCAGGCGCCTTTGGTCCCCGAGCTCGGGTGCGTGTTGAGCTCGGGGTTAATTTCCCGCGATCAGATTCCCTGCTCGGTGCAGGCCACGACGGAATGGTACGAAGCTCGGCATGATGGATGGTTCATGCTGAACTTTGGCCCTTATGTCAAATGGCCGGGATTCAGCGCTGAGCACTGAGCGCACCCGGGACAGCGCGGACCGGAACATCCAGCATCGCCTTCTCGGCCGGCGTGAGTGGCCGGACCGCTCCCCGCGGTAGATCACCCAATCGCAATCCACCAACCTCGACGCGCACGAGGCGGAGCACCTCCGCCCCGACTGCACCGAGCAGGCGACGGATCTGGCGGTTTCGGCCCTCGCTCAGTACCACTTCGAGCCATGCATTTCGCGCACCGGCACGGAGCAGGCTGGCTGACCTTGCGACCATGCGCTCGCCATCGAGCACCATGCCCGCCTGAAGGCGCTCCAGCATTGCCTCATCCGGCATGCGGTCGATTTGTACGTGATAGACCTTCTCGACATTCGATGCAGGGTCCAGCACACGCTGTGCCCAGCGCGTGTCGTTGGTCATGAGCAACAGGCCTTCGCTCGCCTTGTCGAGACGGCCCACGGGCGCAACGAACGGGAGATCGAACCCCTCCAGGCAATCATAGACCGTCGCCCGCTCGTGCGGATCGTCGCGGGTCGTAACGAGGCCACGCGGCTTGTTGAGCATCAGGTATACTTTGCGCTCGGGCACGACCGTCTCGCCGTCGACGATGATGCGAGCGCGGCCGGGGTCGACCCGAACCATCGTGTTGCGGACAACCCGGCCGTCGACGCGTACGCGTCCTTCCATGATCAGGGCTTCGGCTTGAGTACGGGAGCAGAATCCGAGTTTCGACAGGGCGCGCGGGAGACTGACCGTAGCGCTGTTTTGACGCTGCGGTCCGCCCGCGCCCCGTGATCGGGGCGGTGGTTTCATGATGGTGTCGTTCCGGGCGTCAGGTCGCGAAGAACTGCTGCGTGCCGTGCGCCTCGATGGCACCCGCAAGCCGCGAGAGCGCGTGCACGTAGGCGGCGCTGCGCAGGATGATGCCTTTATCCTGGGCGAGTGCCCAGATGGCATCCCCTTCCCGTTCCATCATCGTCTGCAGCTGCGCATGCACGTCCTCGACGGGCCAATAGTAGCCCTGTCGGTTCTGCACCCACTCGAAGTACGACACCGTGACGCCACCCGCGTTCGCCAGGATGTCCGGCAGAACGACGATGTTCTTGGTGGCCAGGATTTCGTCAGCCTCTGGCGTGACAGGACCGTTGGCGAGTTCGAGGATGACCCGGGCCWTCACGCCGGTGGCGTTGCCCTCATGGATCATGTCCTCCAGGGCGGCGGGCACGAGCAGATCGCAATCGACACAGACGAGTTCATCGGCAGGAAGAGCTGAGATGCCATCAGCCCCGGCAAGTCTCGTGACGCTCCCTTGCTCCTTGGTTGCGAGCAGCTTGCCGACATCGAGGCCCGTCGGGCAGTAGATCGCCCCCTTCGAGTCGGAGACCGCCACGATGCTGTATCCGTCTGCTCCAAGCAGCCGCGCTATATGCTGACCGGCATTGCCAAAGCCCTGGATCGCAACCCGTGCCCCCGGCTCCAATCCGAGTTGCCGTGCCAGCCGTCGGACGAGATAGTAGCCGCCACGGGCGGTCGCGTCGTTACGCCCGAGCGAGCCGCCAAGAGCGATAGGTTTGCCGGTGATCACCGCCGGTGTCGCCTCTCCCACGATGGAGGCGTACTCGTCGGCCATCCAGCCCATAATCATCGAGTTGGTGTAAACGTCGGGTGCCGGAATGTCCCGGTCGGGCCCGATGATCTTGGCAAATGCCTGGACGTAGGCGCGCGAGAGGCGCTCCAGCTCGGCTTTCGACAGGGTGTGGGGATCGACCTGTACGGCGCCCTTGCCGCCGCCATAGGGCAGGTTCATCACCGCACACTTGAAGGTCATCCAGAAGGCGAGCGTCTCCACCTCCTCCATGGTCGAGTCCGGATGGAAGCGGATGCCGCCTTTGGTCGGTCCACGCGTATCGTCATAACGGCAGCGCCATGCCATGAAGGATTTGCGCGAGCCGTCGTCCATGCGGATCATCAGGCGGACCTTCGTGGTCTCACGCGGGTACTTCAACTTTTCGAGAACGTCCGCGTCGAGGTCGAGGTGCCGGGCGGCTTCGTCGAGGCGTGTCAGGGCCTGGTCCAGCATGGAGGCTGCATGCAATTGATCTCACTCCCGTGTGTTGGTGCGATGCGCGAAGGTTGTCGGTGAGCAGCCTTAATGGCCGCTTCTGTTCCGCAGCGCAATATCCCGACGAGGACTGCGTCGATCCGGAACAGGCTGCATCCTGCCACTATCCTCGCGGAGTTCGTATCCCTTCACGTGAACGCCTGCGCCGCCCGCAAGCTTGCATTCCCGGGCAACATGGCTATCTTGTAGATGTCATGAACACATTCGTGAAAAACCTTCGCTTCTTTGCGCACGCGGGCTGCCTCAAAGCAGGCAAGTAAGCCCCGAGATCCGGCTGGACCGCTTTGGTCGCCGGCGCTCGGGGACATGAAGTCTATCTCCATCCATCGTCGAGCCGTTGCATGCGCCAGTTCGCGCATGTCAGGACGTCATGTCTGGTCTTCCTTCGGACGCGCAGGCGCGCTCCTGCAGGAGGACCGTTCCCAAGGAGATGTTCATGGACGCGCAGCACCATCTTCCGCCGATCACCATAGCGACTTGCGACTACAACCGCCTGTTGTTCATGGCCATCATCCGACACGGGAACAGTCCTTGCACGACCGATTTCCTCCTTGCGGAAC